>CAZTDC010000445.1:0-2934 GCA_964612165.1 uncultured Salinivenus sp. | reverse complement strand
CCGGCGGCAAGTTCGACGCCAGCAACTACATCACGTCCGGCGGCCTGCACGGCGTAGGTGTGTCGGTCGTGAATGCGCTCTCGGAGGAGATGATGGCCACCGTTAAGCGGGATGGGCAGGAGTACCAGCAGCAGTTCCGGCGCGGGACCCCCGTCACGGAGCTGGAAACGACGAAGGAGAGTGCCCGCGGTACCGGCACGGCGATCTTCTTCCGACCCGACACCGAGATTTTTGAGTCTGTCGAGTTCGATCCGGCCTGGATTCGGGAGCAGTTGGAGGTGAAGACGTACCTCAACCGGAACCTGCGGATCGTCTTCACGGACGAAACCAATGATGAACGATACGAGCTCCAGCACGAGGGCGGCATTGAGGAGTATCTGGAGCACATCGTGGAGGACCTTCAGGTCAGCACGATCCACGAGGACGTGTTCATGCTGGAGGACGACGATTTGGAGGGAGAGGGACGACTGGAGATTGCCCTTCAGTGGACCGATGCGCCGACGGAGCAGCTCCACACGTTCGTCAACGGCATTCCCACGCAGGACGGTGGCACGCACGAGCAGGGCCTCAAGAGCGGCATTCGGAGTGTCGTGCGCTCGTATATGGACACGCACGACCTGACGCCTCATCGCCTCGACATCAAGGGCGAGGACACGCGGGAAGGGCTTGTGGGCATCGTCAACCTCTTCATCGTGGATCCGCAGTTCCAGGGCCAGACCAAGGACAAGCTGAACAACCCGTCGGTGCGGTCGGAGGTGAAGGGCTCGCTTCGGACAAAGTTCGAGCAATACCTCAACGACCATCCGTCGACGGGCGAGGCCATCGCGTCCCGCGTCATCCAGGCGGCGAAGGCGCGGCGGGCCAGTCGGTCGGCCTCCAGCGGCGGCAGTGGGAGTTCCGGATCGAAGAAGCGGCTCAACCTGCCGGGCAAGCTTGCCGATTGCTCCTCAAGTACGCCAAACGAGTGTGAGCTCTTTATTGTCGAGGGCGACTCGGCGGGCGGCTCGGCCAAGCAGGCCCGCGACCGAGGCACGCAGGCGGTGCTACCGCTGCGCGGGAAGGTGCTCAACGCCGAGCAAGCGTCGCTCAGTCGCGTGCAAAACAACAAGGAGCTTTCTAACATCGTCCAGGCGCTGGGGTGCGGTCTCGGCGATGACCTCGATCTGTCCGACCTCCGCTACCATAAGATCATCCTGCTGATGGATGCGGACTCGGACGGGCACCACATCGCCACGCTGTTGCTCACGTTCTTCTACCGCTACATGACGCCGCTCATCGAGGGCGGCTTCGTGTACATCGCGCAGCCGCCGCTCTACCGCATCGACGCGGGGAAGGAGACGCACTGGGCCCTCGACGAGCCGGACAAGCAGCGCATCCTCGACGATATTCAGCAGGACGGCCGCAACCTCAACGTCGACATCCAGCGGTTCAAGGGTCTGGGCGAGATGATGCCGGACACGCTCGACGAGACGACCCTGGCTCCGGAGAGTCGCCGCCTTCTGGAGGTAGACATTCCTGACGCCGAGCGCATGGTGACGGAGCAGACGATTACACAGCTCATGGGCCGTGACAGCTCCGCGCGGTTCGACTTCATCATGCAACACGCCGCCGAGGCCGACGAGCTGGACGTGTAGTAGGATGTGGACCGAGGAGGGAAGACGCCTGGAAGGAGGGGAGTTCGGAGGTTTCACTTCCAACCGCCCACACGGCCGTACGTCCATACCCGAATTTTGCGTTTGGAATTACAGAGGAGTTGCACGGGTCGGTCAACACCGCAGGCAGCGTGACCGTCGAACAGATGTACGGTCCTCCTGCATTTCTGCCTTCTTTTCATGCGAAACCTGGTTCTTCTCCTCTGCGCCAGCGTCGTCCTCACGGCCTGCTCCTCCATCACCATCGGCGAGCAGGACGTGCTGTATCCAAAGCCGTCGGTCACCCCGCAGACGTTTGATGTGGAGGACGTCTCTCTCACCGAGTCCTACATCGACGTCACGGACAGCGTGGCCGTGAATGCGTGGCACCTCGCGCAGTCGGACCCGCAGGCGACCGTCCTCTTCTTCGGTGGCAACGGCTTTTATCTTGTCCAGTCGCGTGGCTACCTGCGCGCCCTCACCCGTCCCCCTGTGAACGCGCTGCTCTGGGACTACCGCGGCTACGGACGGAGCGGGGGCTCGCCCGGCGTCGACGAGCTGAAGCACGACGCCCTGGCTGTCTACGACTCGCTGCGGGCGCGCCCCGACGTGTCGGCCGACCGGCTGGTGGTGTGGGGGCACTCCCTCGGGAGCTTCCTGGCGACCCACGTCGCCAACGAGCGCGAGGTCGGGGGCGTGGTCCTAGAGAACCCCGCGACGACTGTGGGCGACTGGGTGGGTCACCTCATCCCGTGGTACGTGCGCCTTTTCCTGGGCGTGGATGTGGACCCGGCGTTGCGGGGCGAAAGCAATCTGAAGCGGGTGCGCGCCCTGGAGGCGCCTCTTCTGGTGGTGGGAGGCGCGGGGGACAACATAACAAACCCAGAGATGGCCCGGCGACTCCATGAGGCAGCCGGCAGTGCCGACAAAACGCTCATCGTGGTCGAGGGCGGAAGTCACAACGGCCTCTACGAGAAGTCGGAGGTGCAGAAGGCCTACCGTGCATTGATAGAGCAGGTTGGACAGAACCGCCCGGCTTCGGGGGAGGCAACGGACGAGCGTCGTCGTGAGAAACGCCGCTGAACACGCAGTGAGGTTACTTCCTGGAGGCATCCTCCTTCTCCTCAATCTTGTCGTTCGAGCGGCCGGTAAGCCGGTTGAGGCCGCTCAGGGCGATGACGGCTCCGCCGGCCGCCGTGCCGGCGATCGGGAGCGGAATCCCGACCATGACGCCGCTCAGTACGCCCTTAAAGATCGTCATCAACGGGGTGTCGTCTCCGTACTTGGTTTGGACCAGTCCGGT
>CAZTDC010000444.1:0-2945 GCA_964612165.1 uncultured Salinivenus sp. | reverse complement strand
AGCGCGATGATGCCGCCGAGAACCGCCGTGAGCCCGAGGTAGTAGTAGCACCACGGGATATCGTCCTCTGGCACGTACTCGAGGTGCATCCGCGCCTCGGTGACGGCGTCGCCGAGTTCGATCGTCCCGCGGTCCCGGTCGTACTCGATCATGTCGCAGTCGTCCAGTTTCGGCAGGTGCGTCTGGCGAAACGACGAGTAGACACGCTTCCGTTGTTTGTAGCTCACGTTCGCAGTCGTCGTACCGTTTTCACGGGCCGCGATGTACTCGACGAGATCGCTGAGATCGACCTCATCACCCGGGTCGTGTTGCTTGAGCAGTTCGATCGCGTATCGCCGCCGAGCGTTGCTCAGAACGTCGAAGATGTCCTCGCGGTCGACGTCGGCGTCGTGTCCCGTTCGGTTCGGTAGCGTTAGCGCGGCTATGCTATCTGAATCGTCGGACCCCTCGCTATTCGTTTTAGAACTCATATCTCTCCCCCTCCGTCTCGATCCTGACCATCTCGGCCGCTTCGAACGACGATCGTCGCCAACGGATACCGAACTCGTCGTCGCCTTCGCGATAGCCGATCGATCCATCCAGATTGATACATATTTTCCATTAGTATAGTTATGGTTTTCGATCCCCCTATAAATCCGATATTAGTTAGTACGAATAAGAAGGAACGCGTAGAACAAAGCGCAATTGTTGACAGATAAGATCAACTTATTCCACTTTTTACGATATAAGACTGGCCGTTATTAATCCCTCTGCGGCGTCTTACCCGAATATATCGGTCATATACTGTCCAGATGGCCTCCCCGATGTGTGGTTCGGCGATTGATATGACCAGGATTCGTTCCATAGGGTGAGGCCGTCTGGAGACCTACCGATCGTTTTTATCCGAACTGAGAGAGGATATTTTTCAGACGGCTGGTAGGCAGACCGATGCACTGAGAGACGGATCAGCGGTCCGCAATCAACTATCGGTCGACACGGACTCGGCGTAGACGCTGACCGTCTCGGGCGTTCCGGTGTCGGTCAGGCGGTCGTCCGCCTCGCGGCCGACGAACTCGAAGTGAACCAACAGGTCGTCTCCCGGGTCCAGAAGCGCGCCGTCACCACTGACGTCACCGGTGAACTCGCCGTCACCGGATCGATCGCTGGTCGTTCCGAGCCGCTCGTAGGTGTAGTACGCACGCGGGAAGTTCGTGTCCCACGTGACCTCGTTCAGCAGTTCCGAGAGCGTGACCGCGATCGTCTCTCGTCCTTCGTTTCGTATCGCGAAGACGTCGGTGAAGACGTAGTTCGCGTCCCGACTGAGTCCGCTCGCGCGCTGGGCGTCGATCGAACCGTCGAACGCGAGTCGAAGCGTGTCGGCATCATCGTACTCCGCGTACGCGCTCGTGGGCGTGAGAACGAGGTACGACGCGTCGTCACCGGTTATCTGGACGGAGATGCCGCGATCTGCCCGCGCGGTGTTGAATGCGCTTCCGCCGAAGGTTACCGCGCCGCCGGCGACGATCGATCCCGTTCCCATCAAGAATGTCCGTCGGTCCATGTGTGGATCACCTGTGTCGCGCTCCGTGCCAGCACAGTCCGCCCGACCGCACACGCTCCTCCATGCTGGTCTCAAGCGCTCAACAGATCGATAGCGGAGAACCATCGTTAGTCTGAACTGATTGTTACGGCACCAATCGCGGATTGCTACGACCTCTGCCGAGAGCCGGCTACGGCAGGCTCGGATTACCGATCTCACTCTCGACATTTAATAACTGTTTACTGACACAAACGTGCGGGCGTGCGGGCCGTCGAACGGAACCGTCCCCGATCATACGGTCCTTACTCGACACCACACACGGCGTGTTGCGGACCAACGCGACGTTTCCGAGACGTCGATCGATCCCTGTTGCCTGACACCCGTTCGTTGGGGTCACAACAGGGATCTCAGATAAGTATGGGAAGGGGCCGTGGGAAACGGCAAGCGCGCGGATGAGCCCGAATGACACATGCGACGTGCTGACACGGTCGCCGTGGACCTCGGCCGGGACGAGAGGGGGTTCGCGTCGCGTGTGCCCACGGCGGGTAGCCGGGCGCGACGAACGAAGTGACACACCATGGAACGACGGAACTTCCTGATCGGTATGGGTAGTACAGCTGCGGGAGCCAGCGCGCTCATCGGTTCGGGCGCGTTCAGTCGGGTGGAATCACAGCGCAACGTGACCATCCAAGTGGCGAACGACAAGAACGCTTACGTCGGATACAAACTGCTTGATACGCCGAACAGCAACAACTACGTCGCCTACGACGAAAACGGTCACATCTTCATCAACATCGCGGACCAAGCTGAGGGCGGTGGTGAAGGTGTCAACTCCGACTCGTTCACCTACTTTGACGGCCTGTTCGAACTCTGCAATCAGGGGAAGGCGGATGCGACGGTCTCATACGAGCTACCAGAGCCGACGCGTTCGAGTATAGATGGTAACTGGACGGCCCCGCAAGAGGGCTACGATCAGCAGGTTGTGGCCTTCTATTACGTGGAGCGGGACAGTGACGGTCATGTCACCAATCGCCGCATCATCGCAGAAGGAGAAGAGATTTTGCTGGAGCTAGGTGAGTGCACAGAAATCGGGCTCCGGACGGTCACGAAGGGCATCGATGCGACCATCGATGAACCTCTCATCGACGGCGACGTGGTCGTCACCGCAGACGCGCCCCAAGCCGGCCAAACGAGCTAACGAATGCGAACACGATCCGATGATGAACTCCAGTCGACGCCATCCTCAAACGAAGCCGTCGCCAGCTATCGCCGTTCGCGCAGTCCGTGCCGCCACTGCCGCCGTCAGGCTGGAGCCGTCGTCAATACGCGATGTGAACTGACAATGACACACCCGGTGAATCAACGATGAATCGACGAACGTTCCTCCTCGGCTCGACCTCGGTCACGGCCGGCGGGAGCGCCCTGC
>CAZTDC010000443.1:0-2951 GCA_964612165.1 uncultured Salinivenus sp. | reverse complement strand
GCAAGTTCATCATTGCGGACACGCCGGGGCACGAGCAGTACACCCGCAACATGGTCACCGGGGCCTCCACGGCGAGCGTCGCGGTGGAACTCATCGATGCCCGGAACGGGGTCATTGAGCAGACGCGACGCCACGCGTTTATCGCGTCGCTGCTCCAGATTCCGTACATGATCGTGGCGGTCAACAAGATGGACCTCGTGGACTACAGCGAAGAGCGCTTCCGCGAGATTGTGGATCAGTTCCACGAGTTCTCCGATGACCTGGACATTAAGGACATCACGTTTGTCCCCATCTCGGCCTTGAAGGGAGACAACGTTGTCAATCAGTCGGACAACATGCCGTGGTATCAGGGGCCGACGCTGCTGCATCGGCTCGAAAATGTTCGACCGGAGGCCACGCGGAACCAGGTCGATTTCCGTTTCCCGGTGCAGACCGTCATTCGGCCGCACCAGGACTTCCGTGGATTTGCGGGCCAGGTGGCGTCCGGCAAGATTCGGCCGGGCGAAGAGATCGTGGAGCTTCCGTCGAAGCGCACCTCGCAGGTCGAGTCGATCACGACGCTCGACGGCGAGATCGACGAGGCCGGTCCGGGCGACTCCGTGGTGCTGTCGCTGAACGACGAGATTGATGTGAGTCGTGGATCGATGATTGTGCGCAGCCGCAACCGGCCGGAGATGACCCGTCAGATCGACGCGGACCTCTGCTGGATGCACGAGGAGAAGATGCGGCTGGACCGCCCCTACATTATTCAGCACACAACCCGGCGGACGCAGGCCTACGTGTCGAAGCTCGTCTACCGCACTAACGTCGAGACCTTCCATCGCGAAGAGGCGGAGACCTTTGGGCTCAACGACATCGGTCGAGTGGAACTGGAAACCGCCGATCCGCTCTTCATCGACCCCTACAAGATGAACCGGGCCACCGGCAACTTCATCCTCATCGATCCGGACACCAACGACACGGTGGCGGCCGGCATGATTCGCGGTGTGGCCGAGGACGTGGCGCCGTATGGACAGCAGGAGACGGTGACGAAGGAGGAGCGCGAAACGTCGCCGAATGTCGTGTGGGAGGGGCTCAACATCCCGCGCGAGGACCGAGAAGAGAAGAATGATCATAAGGCAGCGGTCGTCTGGCTCACGGGCCTCTCCGGCTCCGGCAAGTCGACCATCGCGAGAGAGTTGGAGGAGCGTCTCTTCGACCGCGACCTGCAGACGATGATGCTCGACGGCGACAACGTGCGCCACGGGCTCAGCGGCGACCTGGGCTTCACGCCTCGGGATCGGAAGGAGAATATCCGCCGAGTCGGAGAGGTGGCGCGCCTCTTCTTCGAGCAGGGCAACGTCACGCTCTGCACCTTCATCTCGCCGTATCAGGAGGACCGGGATCGCGTCCGCGATCTGGTGGAAGACGGACGCTTCTTTGAAGTGCACGTCGACTGCCCACTCGAGGTCTGCAAGGAGCGAGACACGAAGGGCCTCTACGAGAAGGCCGAGAAGGGCGAAATCGCCAACTTTACCGGCGTTTCGGCCCCGTACGAGGAGCCGGAGAACCCAGAGGTCGTCGTCAACACCGACGAGGACGACGTGGAGGCCTGTGTGAATCAGATCATCGAGGCGCTCGAAGAACACGACATCATCTAATTGCACTCTGGACGCCATGCTGTCCGACGAGGTCGCTGACCGGCTCCGTTCGGTCTTTTCCAATCGCCCGGCCGTTCGAGGGGCGTACGTCTTCGGGTCGGTGGCGGCCGAGCGAGAGTGGGAAGAGAGCGACCTCGACCTGGGTGTTGTCGTCGACGAGGCCGAGTGGGACCCGTCCGATAAGGTCCCGCTCATCGGCGATTGCATGGATGCGGCCCGACGGGACTGGATTGATCTCGTCGTGCTCAACGACGCGCCGCTCGTCTTGCAGTTCGAAGCCGTGCGGCCGAACGTGATTCTGTACGCCGCGGACGACTTCGATCCGGGTGCTTTTTCGTCGAAGGTTTTGCGGATGTACTGGGATTTTCAACCGTACTTGCGGCGCCAGCGAAAGGCATACAAGCGACGACTCCTACGTGAGGAAAATCGCCATGGTGAATCCGGACGTTCTCCATCGTCGGCTGACGAAACTGGATGAGTACCTCGACTACCTGGAGAAGGCCCAGCAGTATTCCTACCAGGAGTTCGCGGACGATCCGGAGCACCACGGAAGCGTCGAGCGATTTCTTCATCTGTCGGTTGAGGCGCTCACCGACATGGCCAGTCACGTCGTTGCGGACGACAACCTTGGTAGCGTAGATCGTGCAAAGGATCTCCCGGACCTCTTCTTAGAGCACGAGTATGTGGATGAGGAGCTGGCAGCCACGTGGAAGGACATGATCGGATTCCGGAATGTACTCGTGCACGAGTACGCGGATATCGATTCGGAGCGTGTGTACGACGTGCTTCAGAACCAGCTCGACGACATTCGGCGGCTCCGTCGCGTCTTTGGACACTTCCTGTAAGCGCCCTTTCTGCATTGGCCGGATTGGGCGACGTCCGGCCCCGATTGTCGTTCTTCCTGGTCTTCATGGTTTCCCTCGCTTCGCTTGGCGTCGACGCCTGGATCACAATTGCGGTCGTGATCGGCGTGGTGGTGGCGCTGATGGGCGATTGGGGACGTCCGGATTTCGTGATGCTGAGTGGGCTTGCGGTTTTGCTTGTGGGGGGGGTCGTGACGCCGGAGCAGGCCTTTTCTGGCTTCTCGAACTCGGCCGTACTCACGGTCGGGGCGCTCTACATCGTCGCGGGGGGCGTGCAGCACACCAACGCCCTGTCCCGGCTTGATACCGTGCTCTTTTCCCGAGCGTCGGGCATGGGCGGCCTGCTGGCGCGGTTCATGGTGCCCACCTCGGTTCTGTCGGGCCTGCTCAACAACACGCCCATCGTGGCGATGCTGACGCCGCGCCTGCAGGAATGGGCCGACGAGCA
>CAZTDC010000442.1:0-2952 GCA_964612165.1 uncultured Salinivenus sp. | reverse complement strand
AGAATGTCGGACGCTGCACAGGATTCGGCCGGGCGTTGGAGCCGTTCTCCTCTGCCTTGATCATATGCTTCGGGCCCGCCGGGCTGCGGAGCGAAGATCACTTTTCCTTGGTTTCATTTCGAAAATAGCCGCATCTCTATGCGATTTGTTTTTCAGGTGTTTGCCACTCTTTCCTCTCCTGTTTCTTCCGTATTGTCGCAGGACCGCGCGGGCTTTACCGTGCTCGTGGGGACTTTGCTTCTGGTGATGGGAACGGGCCCGGCGGCCGGGCAAGTCATCACGTCGTTCCAGCCGGAGAGCGGAGCGCCGGACACGCAGGTGCGCATCTACGGGTCCGGCTTTGACACCGATCCGGCGAACAATACGGTGACGTTCGGCGGGACGGAAGCGACGCTGGACAGTGCGAAGGCAAGCGTGCTGTACGCAACGGTGCCGAGCGGGGTGAGTGGGCCGGTGCGGATAGAGATTACCACAGGAGGAATGACGGTGACATCAGCAGGTCGCTTTCAAGGCGTGAGCGGCGGGGCTGACACCTACACGGATGTCGAGCCTTTTCTAGAAGGCGTGACCGATGGTGCATTCGCCTGGGGCGACTACGACGAAGACGGGGATTTAGATCTTGCAGTCGCTGGGATGGAAGATGGAGGCCGAACCACGCGGGTCTACCAAAATGAAGATGGGCGTTTTACACCCGTCGAAGCAGAGATTACAGGCGTAAGCGTTGGGTCCCTAGATTGGGGCGATTATGACGGAGACGGCGACTTGGATCTGCTCGTTTCGGGGCAGTTTGGGTTTTCGGGATCCATCACGGAGGTCTATGAAAATGAAGGCAGCGGAAGCTTCACACGTCTCGAGGCGGAACTCATAGGTGGCTTATCTTCCTCCTGGGGCGATTTCGACGCAGACGGTGATTTGGACTTGGCGGTCGAATCCACGATCTATCGGAATGAGGGGGAGGGCAAGTTCACGGACATCCAGGCAGGTCTCGAGGCGCAAGGAACGGCATCGTGGGGAGATTACGATGGCGACGGCGATCTCGATCTGGCGGTTGGGGAAACGCTGTATCGCAATGAAGGAGGAGGACAATTTTCGAAGGTGGGCGCGGGCCTTGAGGCAGCGCGCGCGTCGTCATGGGGGGACTACGATGCGGATGGCGATTTAGACCTGACGGTAGGGTCGACCATTTACCGGAACGACGGCAGCGGTTCGTTCACGGATATCGAAGCGGGGCTGAACTCGGGAGACGATGTCGCTTGGGGAGATATCGACGGGGACGGCGATTTAGATCTGGTAGTGGTCGGCGAGGGCACAATTTATAGAAACAATGGAGACGACACCTTTGTCGCGACCACGACGGAATTGCGAGGTGTCCCGAGCGCAGCCGCTTGGGGCGACTACAACGGAGACGGGGCCCTGGATTTGGCCCTCGCTGGAAACGAGGCGACGACGTCCACCGGCATTGACCGGTTCACGACACTGTACCAGAATGATGCGTCTCCGCCCCCCGCCACCGTCCATAAGGTCCAACCCACGAGTGCCGTGCCGGGCGCACAGGTGCGCGTCTGGGGCTCCGGCTTTTCTACAACCGCGGGCGACAACACGGTCACCTTTGGGGGCGTCCAGGCTACGGTCGACAGTGCGAAGTCGACAGTCCTCTACGTACAGGTTCCCGAGGGCCTCAGTGGGCCGGTGGGGGTTACGGTGACGACGCAGGGACAGACGCTGACCGCTGCGGATCGATTTTCAGTATTGAGTGGAGGAACCGAGACGTTCACCGACATTCAGGCAAACCTAACGGCCGTGAAAAACGTGGCGATGGAATGGGGCGACTACGACGGCGATGGGGATCTGGACCTCGCGGTGACTGGGAAGAACGAAGAGGCAGATAACATCACGAACCTATACCGGAACGAAGGGGACGGCCAGTTTACACCAATCGAGGACAGCTTCGATGTAGCAGGGTCAGATCTCGCATGGGGCGATTACGACCAGGATGGAGCTCTCGACCTGGCATTGTCGGGGAAGCGAGAGAATAAATTTGACACAGAGATATACCGGAACGATGGGAGTGGAGAGTTTACAGGGATTGGGGAACTCCCCGATGTTAGTGGAACAGTTTCATGGGGAGACTATGACGGGGATGGCGACTTGGACCTCTTACTTGTTGGGGTAAGGAGCGAATCGTTTGAGGAAGTCACGAAGATCTACCAGAATCAAGGAGGTAAATTCCAGGCAATAGATGCTGGTCTTGAAACGGTAGGGGATGCAGCCACTGCTTGGGGCGACTACGACAACGATGGGGACCTGGACCTGGCAATGGTGGGCAGTGGAATCTCGAAGATTTACGAAAACAAAGGAGGGGGTACGTTCACGGCACTTGAGGCTGGTATAACAGGACTACAATTCGGTGCCTCCGTCGCGTGGGGGGACTACGACAACGATGGAGACCTAGACCTTGCAGTTGGGGGGGCAGAGGGGTTCACGCCCGTTACGAAAATCTATGAGAATCAGGGTGATGGGTGGTTTAGCGAAATTGAGGCGGATTTAGTGGGTATTAATCAGGGGAAGCTATCATGGGGAGACTACGACGGGGACGGCAGACTGGATCTGGCATTGATTGGAGACGGGGGGCCTGATGCGGATGGCTTCATTACGAAAATTTACCAGAATGAAGTAGGGAGCTTTGGATCGGTGTCCTTCACGGCAATTGAAGCTGGTTTACCCGGCGGTCTCAATTCCGCGCTCGCCTGGGGCGATTACAACGGCGATGGGGCGCTGGATTTGGCCCTCGCGGGAGGCATCGGAGGCACCGATCCGCCGACTCGGATCGCGAAGATTTACCGCAATGGGGAGGGCAGCTTACCGGCTCCCACCGAACTAGCAGCGTCGGTCACCGCCGCCCCGTCGCTCGACCTCAGCTGGAGCGGGGTCGACGACCAAAAAGCCCTTGAG
>CAZTDC010000441.1:2834-2955 GCA_964612165.1 uncultured Salinivenus sp. | reverse complement strand
GGACCGGTGGGCACCATCGTGGGACGGGCCTTTAAGGGACACGACATCACGTATCGGGTCCAGTGCGACGGCACCGAATACCTCGTTCACACCGACAATCGCATCTCGTTCGATCCCGGGG
>CAZTDC010000441.1:0-2824 GCA_964612165.1 uncultured Salinivenus sp. | reverse complement strand
GAGGGCACCGTCCTCGTGTCGCTCCGCCCGGAGCACCTGACTCTGGCGGCCCCGGAGACGAACGACGGACCGGTGGGCACCATCGTGGGACGGGCCTTTAAGGGACACGACATTACGTATCGGGTCCAGTGCAACGGCACCGAATACCTCGTTCACACCGACAATCGCATCTCGTTCGATCCCGGGGACACGGTGGCCATTCGTTCCCTGGAGCCGGCCGTGGTGCTGGAACGCCGATCGACGCCGGCCGACGTGCCGACCGGAGCGACGCCGGAGCCGACCGATGCGTCTTGATCCGGTGGGGAGCGGTTCTTAAGTTCTGAAAATGTTACGGTGCTCCCTTCCGGAACGGCGAGAGGCGGCGTCAAAAATCAGCTCGGCTCCCTCGTCGGAGGGAGGGCCGCACCGCCCATCATTCCCTTCATCGCTCTGCCGGTGCCCCCATGGATGCTCTGCTCGAATATATCCGACCCGCCCGCGATCCGGCCGCCTTTCTCGCGTTGTTCGGGGTCTTGTTCGTACTTGGGAAGTGGCTCAACGACCTTATTTCTTCCTATTCGGTAGACGAGGAGCTCACGAAGCACGACAATCCGGCCCTTGCCATCAGTACGGCGGGGTACTATCTCGGCATCATTATCGTCTTCATTGGGGCATTAATTGGGCCGTCCACGACGCTGCTGTGGGACCTGCTGCTCGTCGGCGGGTATGGGCTTGGAGGCATCGTTTTGCTCCTGCTGTCGCGCGTGATCAACAAGTGGCTCATTCTTCGGGGCTTCTCGGCGGAGCATGAGCTGATCGAAGATCAGAACCCGGGGGCCGGCGCCATTCTGTTTGGGAGCTACGTGGCCTCGGCCCTCATTGTGGCCGGCAGTATTCAGGGACAGGGGGGCGGGCCGCTGACGGCCCTTGCCTTCTACGCGATTGGGCAGGTCGCCCTCATCGTGTTCACCTGGCTCTACGACTGGATGGCTCCCTACTCGCTGCTCGACGAGATCGAGCGGGACAACGCCGCGGCGGGGGTGGGCTTTGGCGGGGCGCTGGTGGCCATCGGCATCATCGTGATGCGGGCCGTCTCCGGCGACTTTGTGGGATGGGCGGAGGACCTGCAGTATCTCAGCTGGAATGTACTTCTCGTCTTCGTGTACCTGATTGGGGTGCGGTTCTTCTTCGATAAGGTGCTCATCCCGCGTCACGACCTCAATCTCGAGATCACCCGCGACCGCAATGTGGGTGCGGGGCTGCTGGAAGGGGCCGTGTCGATCGGCTTTGCAGCTGTTCTGTTCTTCCTTCTCTAATCGAGCCCGATCTGTTCTGCCCGATTCCGGGAAACGGCATCGATTCCTGCATTTCTTTCTCGATCGAGCGCAACTGCCATGGCTTCAGAGAATGCGGACAACTCGTCGGACGTCGGATGTGGGACCTTCGGGTTCGGGTGTTTGGGCGTGGTGGTGGTCGGGGGGATTGGATTCGGCCTCCTCTACTGGTTTTTTACGCAGGCCTTCTTCTACTATCCCGGGGCTGCCTGGGGAGTACTGATTTCGCTCGGCCTGCTCGTTGGCGGCAGTATCGGGGGCGCCTTCGTGGGGGGAGCGCTCTTTGGGGAGGGGAGCTCCGGGGTCACCACCCGTCGTCGGATGGAGGCGACCGGGCCTGTCTTGCTCGCCTTGGGCGTGGCCTGTTTGGGGACGGCCATCGTTATGGACCTGCGGCCGGGGTTTCACTACGAGGAAACGGCCCTCGGGTGGGAAACGCCGGACGGACAGACGGTGCAGGTGGGCTCCGCAGAGGTTCCGGACGACAGCCTGGGCATTCTCGGACCCATTGAGGTCCGGGATGCAGATATGCGAGTTGGGGTGCGGGTGGAGCAGGAGATTGACGACGGAACCGGGAGTTATTTTTCCCGGTGGAATTTCATTACGGTTGAGCTTCTCGACGAGAATAGAGACTACCTGCTGAGCTTTGGCGGCGACGTTTGGAACTACGCCGGGTACGACGACGGAGAGGACTGGCAGGAAGAAGACACGAAGTATGAGACGGCCCTCGAGTTTCCGTCGCCGGGAACGTACTACATTCGAGTTCGGGCCGAATCGAGCTCCGGGCTGGGGGCGTCGGACCTGGAGCCGATTTCCGTCGAACTTTACGAGCGGGCGTCGTGGGGCAATCCGGTCCCGCTCCGGTGGGCGGCCTATCTGGCGTTCCTGTTGGGGGGCATCTGTCTCGTTGCGCCGCGCGTGGGGAAGTCCGGTCTTCTGGTGCAGCACCTTAAGGATGGGGGAACGGTGCGGTACGACGGGCAGACCTGGCGGGCGAGCGGACACCTCCACTGTGCCTACGACGACTGGATGGCCGACGAGTGGTCCCTGCAGCCGACCGACCCGGGCGTGAAGGTCCCGCGCTACCTGGAGCATGAGTACGAGGCCGACAGCAACTGGGAGAACTGGCTCATCTCCCGTCCGGTGGAGCTCGAGGATCTGAGGTGTCCCGGGCCGGATGGAGGGGAGACCACCGTGCAGCAGTACGTGTCGGCACGTGGGGAGCTGCCCGACACGGTCATGCTGGAGGGGACCCGCTACTCCCTCGACGACTCGGGCACGGTTCGGCGGGAGGGGACGCCCATTCCGTATCACAACTACTCGGGCGGCGGGGACGATTTTGTGACCATCGAGGGCCGGCCGAGCGAGTCGCTCGATGCGGTCGTGGGCGGGTCGATTAGCGTGTCCGACCTGTCGGTTGTGGCGGACGATGCGGACTCGGCGTGAGAAGAGAGTGCAGAGGGCAACTAGTACAGCGTCAGTCGTGATTGGTCGAGTAGAAGGTGCGATCT
>CAZTDC010000440.1:2725-2963 GCA_964612165.1 uncultured Salinivenus sp. | reverse complement strand
CGTTGAGAATGAGCACGTCGTCCCGGTCGAGCTTCGCCCAGCATCCCGATTCGCCGAACGAGTCGTGATGGTCGCAACCGTCGAAGCGGTAATCGCCTTTCACGAGGATGGAGTGGATTGGGTCATCCGTCCGGTACTCCGCGTCGTCGAGAAATAGTTCGGCGAACGTCCCGAACTCCGGGCGCGAGTACTCCTTGTGGTAGACTCCCGAACTCCGAAACGACGGCGTGAACCCCGG
>CAZTDC010000440.1:984-2715 GCA_964612165.1 uncultured Salinivenus sp. | reverse complement strand
ATACTGTCGAAGTTCGCTTCGAGCGTCTTGAGCAGGAATTCGTACGGGTTACGCTGAAACGCTTGTTTGACGTCGCTCAGGCCGGCGTGGACGAAAACCGTGTCGTAGTCGTCGAACTCCGCGACGAGTCGTTCGAACCGATCGGCCGATGCCGGTGTAACCGTTCGATCCCAGTTGCGCTCCAACCCGAAATGTAGGGCTGTATTCGCGTACGTCCGCAGAGCGGCGGTGTTCATTCGTTATCACACCCGTGATGATCGACGAGTTCGTGGTACGCCTCTTCGACGGGTCCGACCCACGCACCGAGCGACTTCGCTTCGACAATCAACCGTTCGTATAACCGGCGGTATCCGGGGAAATCGGTCTCGTTGAAGAGCCGCGGGTGCCAAAGGACCGTGACGATCGCTTTTTCCGCGCGGGCTTCGGTGAGCAGTGCCTGCAGTTTTTCCCACGCGGCATCGATGCTCCCCGCCTCCTCGACGAGCGGTGCCTCCATCACCGTGAGAGGGAAGACGAGGAACTCGTCGTTGAACGGGCGAAAGACGCCGGTTCCGACCTGATCTGTGTTTGCGCCCCCCGACTGCTCGCCGTCGGTTTCAGCCGCGGGGACCGGCGCGTCGAACCCCACCGTCGAACTGGAGCCGAAACTCGCGTCGTATCGCAGTCCGGCGTCGCGGTGATTCCGCCACGTCTCTGGGACGTTCAGGTTGAGATAGTGCTGTCGTCCGCCTGTGACCGGGTGGCCGAGTACTGTTTCGAGTCGCCGTTTCTCTCGGACTAACCTGTCCGGCTCAGCGTACGAATCGAACGACCCGTGTAAGCCGACTTCCCACCCTCCTCGGTCGAGGTTCCGGATCACGTCGACGATTGACGGCTCCGTGATGTCGTAGTGCCCGGTGTACTGGATCCAGTTCGTCGGCCGAAGCCACGCAGACGGGGGTTTGTCGCTGAGAAGGTGTTTCTCGTTCAAAAAATAAAACGAAGACCGGACGTCGAGGCGGTCCTCAAGCGCCATGATCTCCTCGAACTGCCAGTAGGGTTTCGATCTCGAAAAAAGCGACTTGAGATGGTGGAGTCGCCGTTCGGTGAGGGCGTAGTATACCGACTGGTACGTCTTGTATATCCGATCGACGTCGTGGGTGAGACAGACGCCGAACTCGTACTCGTCGAACACGCTCGGACAAGCGACTGAGCAACGCTGGGTCGACATCCTATAACTCTGATAAGAGACACGACCCCGGTGTCATTTAGTAATAATCGATATACCGCCCTGGGACGCCGGTGCTGTTTTAATATCCGACCGTCGAAATTCGAGCCTTCGACGCCAGTAACCGGTAGTCACAGGGATCGAAACCACGTGAAAACGGCCGTTACCGAAGCGGATACTGTCGGTTCGAGCTACCCTGAGACGCGTGTCGAATTCGCTACGCCGGAACGGAGCCGATCGGCGGATCGAACCAGCGAGGGGTCGATATACGGTCGTCCCTCGCGTCGACGTCGCGGCGAGAGCGGCTAACAGACAGACGCGGGCACGACATCCGACGCGGGTTATGAACTGATGAACTATCCGCCTCCCGGACGACGGTCGGCGTAATGCGAACCGAACCCGACGCGACATCAACCGACCGATTCAGCGTGCGAGGGCCGTCCTACGGACCGGCGTCGGAACCGTCGGCGTTGACCGATGTCCTCGGAGGCGGTTCGACCGATGAGTGATCCGACTGTCCTCTC
>CAZTDC010000440.1:0-974 GCA_964612165.1 uncultured Salinivenus sp. | reverse complement strand
GTGCTCCGCCGGGAGCACGAGGAGGTCCTCGTCCACACGGGCCAGCACTACGACTTCGGGATGTCGGACGTGTTCTTCGAGGAACTCGACATCCCCGAGCCCGACCACAACCTCGGCGTCGGCTCCGCGAACCACGCGAACCAGACGGCGGAGATGCTCCGCCGGATCGACGAGGTCGTTGAGGCGGAAGATCCCGACCTCCTCCTCGTGTACGGCGACACCAACTCGACGCTGGCCGGAGCCCTCGTCGCGGCGAAGCGGAACGTGCCGGTGGCTCACGTCGAAGCGGGGCTTCGGAGCGACAACTGGGCGATGCCAGAGGAGGTGAACCGCGTCCTCACCGATCGGTGTTCCGCCCTGCTGTTCGTCCCGTCCGAACGGGCGGTCCAGACGCTGGCCGCGGAGGGGATCACCAACGGCGTCACGGTCACCGGCGACGTCATGTACGACGCCGTCCTCAGCGTCCGGGACCGCGCGCCGCCGGCGTCGGGAGTCCTCGACGACCTCGGCTACGGCGACGACGGGTACGTCCTCGCGACGGTTCACCGGCAGGCGAACACGGACGACCCGACCCGCCTCGCGTCGGTCATGCAGGGGCTGGCGTCGTCGCCGCGCCCGGTCGTCGTCCCCCTCCACCCCCGAACCGAGGACGCGCTCAAGCGACACGACCTCTGGGAGCGGGCGACGGCGGAGCTGGACGTTATCGATCCGGTCGGCTACCTCGACTTCGTCGGCCTCCTCGACGGAGCGGAGCGCGTGGCGACTGACTCCGGCGGCGTACAGAAGGAGGCGTTCTATCTTGATACGCCATGTGTTACGATGCGAGATGAGACTGAGTGGATCGAAACCGTTGAGAGTGGGTGGAACGTGCTGGTTGGAACGGATCAGGCGGTAATCGAGAAAGAGTTGCGCGTGAATCTAGGTATAGGAGAGAAGCCGACACCCTACGGTGACGGCAAGGCCGCAGCACAAAT
>CAZTDC010000439.1:0-2977 GCA_964612165.1 uncultured Salinivenus sp. | reverse complement strand
CGTAATTCCCACCCGGATTTATGAAGCGCAGAAAGGGAATCCAGACACTGGAAGCTCGCCAAGACCCGTGGGACTTCATTGTCGTTGGTGGGGGAGCGACCGGGCTCGGGTGTGCCGTTGAAGCGGCTGCCCGGGGCTACGACGTGCTCCTCCTCGAAATGCACGACTTCGCGAAGGCCACCTCCAGCCGCTCTACAAAACTGGTGCACGGCGGGGTCCGCTACCTCGAACAGGGCAACGTATCGCTCGTACTGGAAGCGCTGAAGGAGCGTGGTCTGCTCCAGCAAAATGCCCCGCACCTCGTCAAGAATCTCTCGTTCATTGTTCCGAACTACAGCTGGTGGGAAGGTCCCTACTATGGCATTGGACTGAAGCTCTACGACGTGCTCGCCGGTCGTCAGAACTTTGGCCGCTCCAAGCACCTCAACCGGGAGGAAACGCTCGAGCACCTTCCCACAATCGAGCCGGAGAACCTTCGCGGCGGCGTGATCTACTACGACGGTCAGTTCGATGATGCTCGACTGGCTGTGAATATGGCTCAGACGACCGTCGAACAGGGCGGTGTCGCCCTCAACTACATGAGGGTGACCGATCTCTTGAAGTCGAACAGCAACGTGACCGGCGTGCGTGCCCGGGATGAAGAAACAGGCACGACCCACGAGATCGAAGCCCGCGCCGTCATTAACGCCACCGGAATCTTTACGGATACCATCCGGAAGATGGACAATCCGGATGCGGCTTCTACCCTCCGCCCGAGCCAGGGCTCCCACATTGTCCTGGACAAGTCCTTTTTGCCCGGGGACACGGCCATCATGGTCCCAAAGACTGATGACGGCCGCATTCTCTTCGCGATTCCCTGGAACGATCGCATCGTCGTCGGCACGACGGATGTGCCCGTGGACGACGTGAGCCTCGAACCAACCCCAACCCCCGACGAACTTTCTTTTCTTCTTGAGCACGCCCAGCGCTATCTGGTCAACGATCCCGGCCCCGAAGACGTGCTCAGTGCCTTTGCCGGCATTCGTCCCCTGGTCGCTCCGCCCGATAGCAGTGGAGGAGCAACGTCCGACATCTCCCGTGAGCATGAGCTCCACGTCTCCGACAGCGGATTGGTCACCATCTCTGGCGGCAAGTGGACAACCTATCGGAAAATGGCTGAGGATACAATCAATAAGGCAGCGCTGTACGCGGGGCTTGAGGAGCGCCCCTCCGCAACTCGTAATCTCAACATCCACGGGTGGCACGAGCACCCTGAGCAATTCGACGATCTGGCGGCATACGGCTCGGACGCGATCCCCCTCCGGGAGCTCATGGACGAACGGCCGGACCTGCAGTCTCCTCTCGATGACCGTCTCCCCATTCGAGGCGCGCAGGTGGTGTGGGCCGTCCGCCACGAGATGGCCCGAACGGTGGAGGATGTGCTCGCTCGCCGCACCCGCTGTCTCCTGCTCAACGCTCAAGCCAGCATCGATATCGCCCCGCGCGTGGCCGAACTCATGGCCGAGGAGATGGGTCGCGACGAGCAGTGGCAACAAAAACAGGTAGAGGCCTATACCGATCTCGCGGAGGACTACTGCATGCCCGAAGTCTCTGTCTCGTAACTCCTGTTCGCACGGTCACTGTGCGTCTCCGGTCGGCCCGGTTGAGCGGAATGAGCTTCGACTCCCCAGACAGGTATCGTGGTGCCGGGGCGGACGATCCGCAAGGAGCGTTTGCTCCGAAAACGAATTCGATTTAAACTGTCCCGTTCTCATTTCGGGGACGAGTTGCAAAGGAAAATACCGTCTGGGAGCGATACGCCTCCCCCGGTCGAAGAATGATGGACGGGAATCCAGGCTGATTGGGCCCATCCGGAAAGTGCTGCGTCTCCAGACAGAAGCCGGAGCGCGGGCCGTAGACCGCGCCATCTTTTCCCCCTAGCGTTTCCGTCAAGAAGTTCCCAGTGTAAAATTGCAGACCCGGCTCGGTGGTGCGTACAGTCATCTGACGGCCGGACGCGGGATCCACTACTTCGGCGGCGAGCGCGAGTCCGTCTGACGGTGGATTGCCCCCATCGAGCACGATATTGTGGTCATATCCGCCGGCTCGCTCCAGTTGCGGATGATCGGCGTCAATCCGGGCGCCAACGGGCGTGGGCCTCCGGAAGTCAAAGGGCGTTCCCGCTACCTCTCGGATATCTCCGGTAGGAATCAGCGAAGAATCGACCGGGGTGTAGTGATCGGCGTGAAGGGTGAGGCGATGGTCGAGCACATCTCCGGCGTCGTGGCCGGCCAGATTGAAATACGAGTGCTGCGTGAGATTGACGGGGGTAACCTCGGTGGTCGTCGCCTCGTAGGACACCCGTACGTCGTTGTCGTCGGTCAGGCAGTAGGTTACTGATACCGAAAGGGTGCCGGGATAGCCCTGTTCGCCGTCAGGACTGACGTAGGTGTACCGAATGCCGCGCTCCCCCTCCCCCGCGAACGGATAGCCAATCCAATAGCGCCGATCAAAGCCCGTCGTGCCACCGTGGAGGTGATGCGCCCCGTGATTGGTCGGAAGCTGGTGAGTGGCTCCATCGATCTCAAACCGGCCGTCCGCAATCCGATTGCAGCACCGGCCGATGATCGCACCGAAGTAGGGCATCTCCTCCAGGTACGAATCGGAGCGATAGGCGTCAAACGCATCGAAGCCAAGGACGACGTCGTCCAGGCTTCCCTCCCGATCCGGCACGCGGAGACTCAAAATGGTCCCGCCCCAGTTCATCGTCCGCAGCTCCACGCCCTGCTCGTTGACGAGTGTACAGACCCGAACAGGCCGGCCGCTGTCCGTTTCTCCAAACGGCCGCATGCGTACGAACCGATCACGAGCTGTTCCAATCACGTAAGCGCGTCCAGAAGGTGAACGTCAGCGGCAATCGTCAACAGAGCCGCGTGCAACCGACCAAGATATGACACCGCTCTGAGTATAGCCGTGGGGGACCGCAATTACAAAACGA
>CAZTDC010000438.1:0-2978 GCA_964612165.1 uncultured Salinivenus sp. | reverse complement strand
TGTCGAAGGAGTACGACCTCACGTTCCAGAGCCGCGACGAGGCGGTGTTCGACCTCCAGGACCTTCTCAAATCCACCGAGCAGTTGCAGGATCGGCTCGAGTACCTCGACCAGTACAAGAACAAGCAGTTCGGGCAGCAGTGGGAATTCAAGAAGGAAAACAACCTCCACAGCGTGAAGGACCAGCACTTCCTGGACTGGCTGGCGGAGGAGGGCATGGACCAGCTCGACAGCACGCACCTGCGCGAGGATCCGATGGCCACCGACGGCGACCAGGACTGGGGAAGTGAGCGCCATCAACCCGAGCCCAAACCACACGCCGCCGAATAGGGCTGGACGTGTAAACGTGCGGACGTGAGACGCGGAAAGCACAAGCCCCGTCGCCCCTTGTATCCGTCGTTCCACGTGCATCCATCCCTCCCTTCTTCCATCCATCCGCATCAAAGCCATGAGTGACGTCACGGACATTGAAGAAGCGCAGGCGGACGATCCGGAGACCCTCCGTGAAGCCCTCCTGGACCAGCTCGCCTATCTCGTCGATGAAGTGGAGGCGCTGCAGACGGTGGTTGGGGGCCTCCCCGAGCAAATCAAGAGCGGACGGCCTGCCCCTGACACCCTCACGATGAAGGAGCTCTACGGGGCCCTCGCCACGCTTGACGCCGAGGTCCGCTCTCAACGGGTCGAGCGCATCGTGAATGAGGACGATCCGACGCTCGACCCCGTCGACCCGGACGAGGAGGTCCGCGAGGCAGGGTGGAATGAGCAGGAGATTGACGCCATCCTCGACCGCGTGTCGGAGGCCCGGGCGGCCCTCCTCGACCAGCTCACGGCCCTTCCGCTGGACGCCTGGCACCGCACGGCGACCCTCGAGGGCGAGTCGATCACCCTCTTCGAGCTCGTGCACCGCGTCACCCAGACCGACGCCGAACGGCTCCGCGACCTCGGCTACCGCCTCCACGGCGCCCACCTCTCCGAACGCGACGAACCCCTCCCCACCTGACGAATTTGGAGTGCGGAGTTCGGAATGGGGAATTGTAGGGCGCCTCATTCCACACTCCACAGTCCACAATCCACACTCGGACATGGCTAAGGATACCGGCCCGTCGTACGACGACCTCGCCACGGCTTTTCGGCACGAGAACTTCGATCCGCTTTATTTCTTCTTCGGCGAGGAAACCTTCCTAATCGACGAACTGCAGGAACTCCTCATCGAGCACGCCCTCAACCCGAGTCAGCACGACTTCAACCTCGACGTGGTGTACGGGTCGGAGACCGAAGCCTCAGAAGTCATCGGACTGTGTCAGGGCTTTCCGGCGGGGGCCGAGCACCGCGTCGTCATCGTGCGTGAATTCGAGAAGCTGGAAAACAACCGCCAGTTCAAGGACTATGCCGAGCAGCCCAACCCGCGGTCCATCGTGTTGTGCGCCTGCACGGAGAAGCCCAATCTCAGTGCTCATCCCTACCGCGCCTTGAAGGAGAAGGCCACGTGGTCCGAGTTCGAATCGCCCTACGACAACGAGATGCCGGGCTGGATTCAGGACTACGTGAACGGTCAGGGCTACGAGATCGAGCCGAAGGCCATTCAGATGCTGGCCGATTACGTGGGCACCGATCTCCAGCGGGCCGCCAGCGAAATCGAGAAGCTGATGACGTTTTCGGGGGAGCGCACCCGCCTCACGGCCGACGACGTGCTCGCCGCCAGCGGCCAGACGCGCGAATTTAACGTCTTTGAGTTGCAGAGTGCCATCGGGGAAGGCCGCCACGCCGACGCCGCCCGCATCGCCGAGCGCATCCTCCAGCAGGCCTCCAATCCGCACAGCGAGGCCATCATGATGGTAGCAGTGCTCAACGGCTACTTCGACAAGCTCTGGAAACTGCAAACCCCGGACGCGCAGCGAAAAAGCAAGTACGAGGTCGCAAGCCACATCGGCGTTCCCCCCTTCTTTGCGGAGGAGTATCGACAGGCCGCGCAGCGCTACACCCGTCCAGCCCTCGCCGAAGCGTATTCTGCCCTCCTCGCCGCCGACTACGAACTCAAGGGAGGCTCATCGCGCAATCCCTCCCTCATCCTCACACTGCTGCTGCGCCGCGTCCTGCCTCCAACGGCCCGCCCGGCAGCTGCTTGAAGATCGTCCGTTTCGGGGAAACAAATGCCCCCACGGGTCATACCCTTTCCCAGGTTGCATTCCGAAGGGGAGGACCGTGCTCTCCGGTGAAGGAGACGTCGCAACGACGCCACGGACACCCGGTTGATTGACATGAACACCGAGAGGCCTTTTGAGGGCAACGTGCCGAGCGGGGGCGAAGAGCCGTCCTACCAGTGGCTCGACGAGTGGTTGTGCGAGTACGTCGACGGCACGATGGATCCCTCGCTCGAAGCCGTCTTCGAGAAGTACGTGGAGGCAAATCCGGACCTGAAAGCTCACATCGAGCGGCTTCAAGAAACACGCGACCTGCTTTGCAACTGTGGCCTCTCGAAAGAGCCCCCGTCCGACGTGGAAGCCGAGGTGTGTCGGGAGGTCGAATCCGGCGAGCAGCACTCCTCCTCGGAGGCCGAGGGTTCTCAAAACCGCCCGGTCTCCACGCTCGGACTCGTTTCCTCGGTGACCGTTGCGTTGGTGGTTGGCTTTTTGGTCGGCGCCACGGTCGTCAACGTGCCGGCAACAAAGCCCGGGGCTGCCCCCGAAACGAGTCCGAACACCCGTTCGGCCTCTTCGCCACAACCGTCTCAGGCAGTCTCGATCGATCCCCTCGACGTCCGCCCGTACCAACCCACAAACCCGCTTTTGCCACCGGATTCTGCGCAGTCGCCATCGCCGCTCACGCCCGTCGGGGCGCCCTGACGGCCCCGGTGTTCGTACGGTTTTGACGCGCGCCCCGGCACTCTGCGCGATGCACTCGGTTAGGGTCATCCATTCGACTTCAATGGGCTCTTAGCTCAGCGGTTTAGAGCGCTCGCCTCACACGCGAGAGGTCCCT
>CAZTDC010000437.1:0-2978 GCA_964612165.1 uncultured Salinivenus sp. | reverse complement strand
CGGCCGACATTCTCCAGTTTGGAACGCTGCTCGGCGAAAAGGTGGCCGTCAACGAATTTGTGGCCTATGCGTCGCTGCGCGACCTGAAGGACGTGTTGAGCGACCGGTCGGTCATCATTGGGACCTACGCGCTGTGCGGCTTTGCCAACTTCTCGTCCATCGCCATCCAGATTGGCGGCATCGGCGGCATCGCGCCCTCCCGCAAGAGCGAGGTGGCCGCATTGGGCCTGCGGGCGGTGGTAGGCGGGGCGCTCGCCTCGTGGATCACGGCCACCGTCGCTGGCGTGCTCGTGGGGTAGTGCCGGCTCCACGTCGGGAATGTACGATCTGCACCGAACGGGAATCAGCAAATGATCGATGCCGCACGGGTTGCGTTTTGGGGAGTGCTCGCCGCCGTGGGGACGGGACTGATTTTGGCCGTCGCCGGATGTGGAGAGCCCACTTCTCGATCCGCCAACGACGCACCGCACTACGTCACCACGATTCCTCCGTTCGAGATGATTCTTCGGCCCTTGGTGGAGGGGCGCGGAACCGTAGACCGGCTGCTGGATCCAGGGGCGTCCCCCCATACCTACGACCCGACGCCCTCTGACCTGCGCACGGTCACGGAGGCCACGGCCCTCGTTTACGGGGCAGAGCACCTGGACGGCTGGTCCGCCGACCTGTCGGCCGACCGTCGCTTTGCGCTCGTGGATCTGCTTCCGGCGGACGTGCGGCTCTCATTTGCCGACGAGTCGGGGCACTACGCAGGCACGACGGATCCGCACTTCTGGACTGATCCGCTTGCCGTGAGGCGCCTGCTGCCGGCGTTGACCGACACGCTCTGCGCGATTGACGCCGATGGATGCGCCACCTACCGGGCCAACGCCGATTCGTTTGCGACGACGCTCGCTGCGCTTGACACGCGCCTGCAAAGCATGACGGCACCGATTCGGGAGACGCCGGTCCTTCTTGCACAGCCCTTCTTTCGCTACTTCCTGCGTCGCTACGGGCCGCGGCTCATGGGCGTCGTACAGGTTCAGTCCGGCGCCGGACCGACGCCCCGCGCCCTCCACCGGCTCGTGGAGCGGGCCGAGGCGTCGGGGGCCCGCGCCATTCTCTCGCAGCGACAGCTCTCTCCCCGGGTCGCCGCGGCGGTGGGGGAGCCGCTGTCCCTCCCGCTGATTGAGCTCGATCCGCTCGGGGGCACCGAGGGCCGAACCACCTATCAGGCGCTTATGATTGCCAACGCGCGTCTCTTGCGTGACTCGCTCGCCGTCGGAGTGGTGAGGGAGGAGTAGAGGGACAGTAGTGGGGGCACATTCGGCGTTGAGGATCTGCCCTTTCCTCCAAGCGTTGGGCGTGTTAGTGAGTACCTTCGTTTGCATTCAACTCCGCTAGCGTTCGTGTCCTCCTCGTCCCCCGTCATTACGACTTCCGATCTCGGCGTTCGCTTTGGCGATCACGCCGTGCTGGACGACGTTACGTTCGAGGCCGAGGCGGGGGACTTCGTGGCCGTGGTGGGGCCGAACGGGGGCGGGAAGACGACGCTGATCCGCGTGCTTCTCGGGCTCGTGACGCCGGACACCGGCTGGGCGCACGTGTTTGGGCAGCGCCCGTCGGCGGTCGATCCCGGCCTCGTGGGCTACGTGCCGCAGGTCAAGCGACTGGACCGGACGTTTCCGGCCCGGGCCATCGACCTCGTCCTCACGGCCCTTCACCAGCGCTGGCCCTTTTCCATCCGGTCGGAGGAGCGGACGCGGGCCCTCAACGCGCTTTCTCGCGTCGGGGCCGAGTCTCTGGCCGAGCGCTCGCTCGACGGACTCTCCGGGGGAGAGCTCCAGCGCGTCTACCTGGCGCGCAGCTTGGCCCGGATGCCGCGCCTCATCCTGCTCGACGAGCCGGCCACCGGCATCGACGTGGCGGGGGCGGCGGACCTCTACGACGTGCTTGAGGACGACCAGGCCGGGCGCGACACGACCATCCTCATGGTGACGCACGACTGGAACGCCGCCTACCACCACGCCACCCGGGTGTTGTTGATCGACGGACGGCAGGTGGGATTCGGGCCGCCGCAGGAGGTGCTCACGGACGCGTGCCTCCGTGAGGCGTTCGGACACACGGGGCACGCACACGCCATGCTCACCAACCCGTGATTGTGAACGCGTTCGTTGTTCTGATAATCCTCTTGAGAACCTGCTGGTGACCGATGGGCGTTCCTGACGTGCTTCAGCTTCCATTCATGCAGCGGGCCCTCGTCGCCGGCGTAATCGTCGGGGCATTGGCCAGCTACTACGGCGTCTTCGTCGTGCAGCGGGGCCTCAGCTTCCTCGGGGTGGGGCTCTCGCACGCAGCGTTCGGGGGCATCGCGCTCGGCCTTCTGCTTGGGGTGAATCCGCTCTGGACGGCCCTTCCCTTTACCGTCGCCGTGGCGCTCGGCATCACGGCCGTCACCCACGCCGGTGCCGTGAGCGGAGACACCGCCATCGGCGTGTTCTTCGCCGCTGCCCTCGCGATGGGCGTGGTCCTCCTGACGTTCAAGCAGTCGTACACGACCGACGCCTTCACGTATCTCTTCGGCTCCATCCTGGCCGTGCGGGCCACGGACCTCTGGATTCTCGGCGGCATCACCCTTTTGGCGGCCGGGACCCTGCCGCTGTGGGGCCGCTGGGCGTACGCAACGTTCGACCGGGACCTGGCCCGTGCCGACGGGGTGCCCGTAGCCCGCGACGACTATGTGCTTTCCACCCTGTTGGCCGTAACCATCGTCGCCGCCGTCAAGGTGGTCGGCATCGTCCTCGCAGCGGCCTTCTTCGTCATTCCCGCCGCCGCGGCGCGCCTCCTTACCGGCACCTTTCGCGGCATGACGATCCTCGCCATTGTTGTGGGCACGTGTACGGCCATCGGGGGGCTCGGGGGGAGCTACGCGTTCGATTTGCCGAGCGGGGCCGCCATCATCCTCGTGCAGGCGGCCGTCTTTCTGGGGGCTGTCGTCGCCG
>CAZTDC010000436.1:0-2988 GCA_964612165.1 uncultured Salinivenus sp. | reverse complement strand
TCGGCGAGGCGGCGCCACAGCACCTCATCGGACGGCGGGTTGCCGGCCAGCGTGTCGTTGAGCCGCCGGCGAACCTCGTCGACCTCCTCGAGGGCCCGCTCGGGGCCGACTTCCAGCACGCGCTGGTCGGCGATCGAGTCCACGCGCCGGCAGAAGAGGTAGAGGGTCGCAATCGGCATCTGCACGGAGCGGGGCAGAAAGCGGGCCGCCAGGGAGAAGGTGCGGGAGTGGTACCGAAAGGACTCCCAGATCCATTGGTTTTCGTCGGCCCGGGTGTCGAGGGTAGCCGTGGGCATGAGAGCAGCGAAGTGGAGGCGTCGATGCAAGGCAAGGCGAGTTCCGCGACTCATCAGGAGCGCGCGACGGCGAGCGAGCGGGTCACGAAGGCCGGATCGGCCATCCACAGGATCAGAAAAGGGAGGGCCGAGGTGAGGGTCCCAATGAAAGCCGCTAGGTAGAGGTCGCGAAGGAGGGAGATTGCCAGGGGAAAGAAGCAATTCAAAGCATACAACCAGGGCGCCCAATCGTTTTGAATTTCCCAGTCCCCCCGCATCCACTCATATCCAATGATGATAATGAGCGTGACGCCGAACCAGCCGCACCAGTTCGAGAAGGGCATGCCGAAGAAGAATCCGTCGGCGGCGTAGCTCCAGAACGGAAAGGCCTGGTTCATAGCGGGATCGAGCGCCACGTCCCAGAGCACCATAAAGACGGTGCCGAGGAGCACGTAGCCCCAGCGCCGATTGGTCACCCGGCGAGCGAGGTCGAGCGACACGATCGACATTGCGAACCAGGAGGGCGGAATGAAGTAGGGCACATGGCCGGCGATCTTGGGACCGAGCCAATTCGTGTACTGATACTCCCCGAACGGGAGGGGCAAGCCGCCCACCGTGAGCCAGCCCGTCGTGCCGATGAGCTCTCCGGCCGCGCCGACCAAACAGCCCCACACCACGAAGGCCCCGATGCGCTTCCATCCCAACGACGGGCCATACATCAACACGGGCAGGATGGCCAGCATCGTCATGAACGTCCACGTTGGCGTCTTCACGAGCTTCGTGTAGATGGGACCGAACAGAGACATCGTGGAGGGAAAGAGCTTGAGCAGGAGCATCCCTGCCACGCTGAAGGAGATCGACCCCACGAACAGCCAAAACGAGATGCGGAAGAGGAGCTCGATC
The DNA here is from genome assembly GCA_964612165.1 of uncultured Salinivenus sp. GTDB lineage: Bacteria > Bacteroidota > Rhodothermia > Rhodothermales > Salinibacteraceae > Salinibacter. The sequence goes on along the minus strand of CAZTDC010000436.1, from coordinate 1,810 downwards.
TGATCGTTGAAGTCTCGCTCGGACGCTGCGTCAGTGGGGGGCATAAAACACGAACGGGTAGTGAAACAGGAGCGTGGGGGAGCGCGAGTTGGGGCCCGGGTCAAGGGAGGACGCGCACTCTTTCGGGGACCGGTTGGGGCGCAACCAAATACAAAACAGATCCCTGACGAGGATTCAGAGGAGTGTCGTTTCCATTTTGCGTTTCATTTTCGCCCTTTGTCCGACGTTTTTCCTCATGATTGCTGTTTCCCCGCCCGCGTATTTTCCGCCCCTGGCGTACACGGCGCGATTGCACCACGTGGATCACTTCATTCTCGCAGACACGTTCCGCTATCGCGGACAATCGTTCCAGAACCGTAGCAAACTGCGCAACGCACAGGGCACGCACTGGATTCCGATTCCGCTGTTTGGGCAGCCGGAGGGGGCGCCGTTCCACACCGTCGACATTGAGACCGGCGGGCGCTGGCGGGAGAAGCACTGGCGGTCGTTCATGTACGACTACCGGACCACGATGTACTTCGAATTTTACGAGGAGCAGTTTCGTCCCTTCTTCGACGTCGAGTGGGGCAATCTGGCCGACTGTGTGTGCCGGTCGGTGGCGCTGCAGGCCGATCTCTACGGCATCGACACAACGATTACCCGCGCCTCCGAACTAGAGGGTGTCCCCTCCACAATCTCGGGAATCGTGGACGCCCTCGGGGCGGAGACGCTCGTCGTGTCTGAAGACACGGAGCCGCCTCAAGATCTGACTGTGACGGTGGAGCGGTTCGTGTATGAGCACCCAGAGTACCGCCAAAATTTCGAGGGATTCATTCCCGGCGTTACGGGCATGGACCTTCTCTTCAACTATGGCCGGGAGGCGCCTCGCCTTCTCACGCAGGGGATCGGCGTCGCGGCGTCTTCGTGAGGGAAAGCAATTTCCTTTCACGCGATCCGGCTTGACCTTTGGCGGGCCTGCTGGCTAGCTTCTGATTCGGTCCCGTTCTCGCCTTCAATCACGACTGCCCATGATTCTGCCCGATCATAAGATTCGCACCCTTGCCACGGAGCACGACATGATCGACCCGTTTGTGGACGGGCAGGTGCGGGACGAGGTCGTGAGCTACGGCCTCAGCTCGTTCGGCTACGACATGCGGGTGGCCGGGGAGTTTCGGGTCTTCACGCCAAACATTCACAACAGCGTCGTCGACCCGAAGGAGATCGACGAGCGGGCGATGGTTGAGTACGAGGTCGACGATCACATCCTCATTCCGCCCAACTCGTACGTGCTGGGGCGGTCGATCGAGTACTTTCAAATGCCGCCGGACGTGCTCGCGATTGTGCTGGGGAAGTCCACCTACGCGCGGTCGGGCATCATCGTAAATGTGACGCCGCTGGAGCCGGGATGGGAGGGGCATGTGACCATTGAGATTAGCAATGCAACGCCGCTCCCGGCGAAGGTGTATGCCAACGAGGGAATCGCCCAGGTCGTCTTTTTGCGGGGGGAGGCGCCGGAGATCTCGTACGCGGACAAGGAGGGGAAGTACCAGCACCAGGAGGGAATTACGCTCCCGAAGTTGTAAGTTGGCGGCGCTGGCTACCGGACCGTTTTGAACGTGGATCATTGCTCACCGGTGAAGCTCTTTAAAGGCGTCAAGTCATCCTGAACGACGAGAAGCGAAGTGAAGGATCTCTTCGAACGCAGCGGAAGCGGATCCTGAAGAGACCCTCCTTCTCCCTCGTTTCCGTTCCTCTGAAGGAGATTCTTCAAGTCGCGAGGCTCCCTCAGAATGACTTGACCTCCCGGATTGGTAAGCAAATTGGAGCTTCA
>CAZTDC010000435.1:0-2991 GCA_964612165.1 uncultured Salinivenus sp. | reverse complement strand
CTCCACGACAAGGTCCAGCGGGAGGGCGCGTTACCGGCTCACCTTGCTCCGCTTCACGATCTTCGTGATCTTCGTTTCTTGAAGCCAGATCTTTTTTTCAGACTCGATGTTTGTCAACTTCAGGTTGACGGTGTAGGAGATACTCGGATTGTCGCCCGCCGAGGGGTCCTGGACGGTTGATTGGATGGTGCCCTGGACCATGAAGTCTGCTCCTTCTTTGCGGGCCACGTTAAGAGCCGACTTTTCCGTGGGGTATCTCTTCTCGTTCTCCCGCTTGCAGCGAAGACCGAGTCCGTCGTCGGCCGCTGCGACGAACCGGACCGTGTCGGCATTGACGAGGTTGCGCTCAATGTCCTTGACGAAGATTTCCTCATCGATGTGTTGCATGGTTTTGTTGCGGATGGGGCCGACAATCACCGTCGGCTGCTCGTCGCTATCCTCGTACCAGCGTTGCAGCCACGGGCTGTCGAGCATGCCCCCAATCAGTTTGTCCGCCACTTGCCTCGCGTCCGTCTCGTTCCAGCGGCCCGATAGCTCGGTTGACTGTGAGCCCCCACAGCCAAATGTCCGGGCGGACCCGCACTTGCGGGTTGGGGTACAGGCAGACAGGAAGAATAGGGCGCAGACAGCAACGACGGTGGCGCACATCGCGAATCGAGGGGCGAGCGGGTCGTCAGAAGGAAATGAAGGCATAAGGGGAGAAAGGGGTAAGTAAAAAGCCTGCGCAGAGAGGAGCGGCGATGAGCGAGTACCGAGCCCGCCGACGGACTCAACACCCTCCCTGTTGCATTCCCGCCGTTGAACGACCACTGTCTTTGGGAGGGGCTGGAGGAACCTCAAGCTCCTGCTGAGCGACGATCTTCTTGAATTCCGTTTTCTGCTCCCAGGATTTCACGTTCGTCTCGAGGTTGATCAGTTCCAGGTCGACGGTATAGAGCAGGACTGCATCGTTCTTCCGTTCCTCCTCGACCGTCGAGCGGATGGTGCCATAAACCATGAAGTCGGCTCCGAATTCACTCGCACCTCCTGCTGCGGATGTTGTCTGTCCGCGACAGTTCTGATGAACTCTCTCCTCACGAAGGGCCCGCCGTATTTTCTTCCCGCTTTTGAGGTCATCCTGAATCGTCTTGGCGTTGAACAGATTTCGCTCGATGTTCCTGATGACCGGTTCCGCGTCGATGGAAGGACTCGTCTTACTGTCAATGGGACCGAGGATCACCGTGGGCTTTCCGTCGTGGTCCTGCGTCCACTGCTGCAACCAGGAGCCGTTCACCATATCGCGGATCATCTCATCCGCAATCCTCTGGGCATCCGCGTCATTCCAGCGGCCCGAATCCGGTGTCGGGGCGGACGAGCAGGCTGACGTCGCTTGTGCTTCCTGGCTTTCGCACCCTGTCTGGCTTCCCGCCTCGGTGGCACACCCGCCCAGGAGGCACGCGGCACAGGCGACAGAGGCGCATAGGACGAGCCAACGGACAATTCGTTTTGGGAAGGAGATGGGGGAAGACACGGTAGAAAAGTGCGGAACGGTTCGAGCGGCCACGATGAAGGAAGAGCTGGTTTTCGGGGGCGCAAAGGACACACATCCCCACAAAACATCACCGCAAATAAAACACCAAAAAAAGAGGGAACCCCTGGGAGGTGACGGCCAAGAAATGCCCTGCATTCCGGAAACCGTGGTGAAGCCAGATGGCCGCGTGCGCTACATTCGCACCTTGCTCCGCTTCACGATCTTTTTGATCTCCTTCTCTTCAAGCCAGGCCTTCACGTTCGATTCGACGTTCACCAGCTCCAGGTTGACGGTGTAGAAGACACTCGCCCTGTTGCCTTTCGCGTTTTCCTGAACGTTGGAGCTGATGGTGCCGAGGACCATAAAGTCGGCCCCAATTTCCTGCGCCATGTTGGCCGCCGATTCCAGCGTCGCGTGCGTCTGCTGGTCGGCTCGCTCCGAGCGGAGGGCCGTCCGCTCGTCGGCGGCGGCCACGAACCGGACCTGACCGGAGTTGACGAGGTTCCGCTCGATGTCCTTGATGAAGATGTCCTCGTCGATGTGCTGCATGGTCTTGTTGCGGATGGGTCCGATGATCACGGTCGGCTGCTCGTCGTTGTCCTCGTACCAGCGTTGCAGCCACGGGCTGTCGAGCATGCCCCCAATCATTTTGTCCGCCACCTGCTTGGCGTCCGTCTCGTTCCAGCGGCCCGAATAATCGGTTTGCGTGTCGGAGTCGACCCGCGTCGTCGTGCTCGACGGACCGCACGCGGCCAGAACGACGAGGGCGAGGAGGAGAAGGGAACAACCGCGAATGCGACTGCGAGAGGGAGCGTTGGAATAGGGCATGGAAATTCGGCTATTGATCGATGTTGAGAAGGGTTTGGTCGAGAAAGGCCAAAAACTCCTTCTCGATCGCCCGACGGGCGCTGTAGTGAGCACGCCGCTGCACGGCGGCGTTCGACATGCCCCCAGCACGCTGCTCGGTGGTGAAGGTATTGAGGGTTTGCCGGGTCGTCTGGGCGGTACGTTCGATGGCGAGCGTCCACCGGAGAAATTCTTCTTCTCGGCTCTCCAGGGCGGGACGTTCCCGGTAGGACACCCGCGCTTCCAGAATGGCCTCCTCCGGTCGGTCTATGATTCCGAAGCCGGCGGTTTCCAGGGTGGCACCGATTTGATCCAGGAGGGAGGGCGGCACGTCGTCGGTCTTTGCCGCCACCACGACGGGGCAGTCTTCCTGGGCGTTCCGAAGGGCCTTTTCGAGGGCCGTGACCGGAGACGAAGACCGATCCGGCGCCGACCCGGCGGCCACGATGTTGCGCTGCGTGACGAGCCGTTTGTTCACCCGGGCGAGCACGAGGGCTTGCCGGAGAAAGGCGAGCCGGGTGACGAAATTGTCGGTGTCTTGTGCGGCCGTTCGGTATTCTTCAATCTTGCGCCGGTTGCTCTCGATCTCCTGGGCGTAGATGCGGATCGTTTCCGAGCGGTCCATCCCCACCAGG
>CAZTDC010000434.1:0-2996 GCA_964612165.1 uncultured Salinivenus sp. | reverse complement strand
TCGCAGGCCTTCTGGAAGTCGGGCCATGCGTAGCAATTCCCGTGGTCGGTGATGGCTGCGCCGCTCATTCCGAGCTCGCTCACGCGCCGAGCGAGGTCTATTGGCTTTTGTGCGCCGTCGAAAAACGACGCGGAGGTATGATTATGCAGATGAGTGTATTGGGGCATTCGGGGGGCGTATCTTGTGAAGAGTGACTCGCGATGATTGGACCTTCAGCTCCATCTGGATCGGCCCGTCGTAGCGAAAGGCCCACGCCTCTCGGCCGATGGAAATCGCCATCCGCTTTACCATCCCTGGAGCGTAGACTCGGTGGGTCGGGGAACCGGGACGGGCATCCTCCCCGACATGATGGTCGATGATCTCCTGCACTTCGCGCCGAGTCTCCGGCTGCTTCAACAGGAAGTTATCGGCGACGGCCTCGACCACAGCACTCGGCGTGCCAGTGGGTTCTTCTCGGCCTGTTCGGCGGAGAAATGCACGTCGAAACCGCTCGTAGAGAAGTGATCGGAGATCCTCGTAGAGGCGTTGAGCGTCCACTGTGACCATCGGAGAGCCGGTCATAGCCGGGTGCCCCATGGAGCCGGGCCGACGGTCTTACGGGTCGTCTCGGGGCGCTCTGCGCGGACGTCAATCGTGCGCTCGGTCACGACCAGCCGGATTTCACCGATCTTGTCGCGGGCGCCGATGACATATCTGTCCAGACGCTTCCCGATCTCATTTGCGAGCCAGCTGCGGGCCTCGTCTTCGGTGAGCGGCTTTCCGGTGTAGTCGCCGATGCTTCGGGCGCAAGCCTTTGAAGCAACCGTCCCCAACTCGGGAAATACGCGGTCCGCCAGCTTCGAGGGAGAGGTCCGGCGAAGCATTTCGCTCGGATACCAAACCATGCCGCTGCCCCAAGCCTCTTCCTCCACGATTCGTTTCGTAGACCGAAGCAGGTGGGCGATCGTCGAGTTTCCAATTTTCTTCTCTCGATTGACGTGATGCACGTTGTCATCGAACTCTTCCGAAAGAGACGAGGCTGCCTCCGGTGGTTCATGCATAGCGTTGATATTGACAATTTGGCGTAAGTCGATGTAGGTGGACTGTGGACTCCTTGACACGGAGGATTGCGTACTCTGCCTGGCCCACCATCCGCTTTCGGGCCTCTTCCCACACGTCTCTTTTCTTGCCCAGAAGAGAACCGACGAGTCGGTTACGCAGCAGTCGAACCAGGCGATAGTACTCCTCTCGGAGAAGGCCTTGAGGAACGCCTCGGTCGTCTGATTTATGCTGGATGACGTTCATCGCTCGGGCCCAGGGCTCGGTACTGCACGCGGCGAAAACGCGAACTCGGTTCCGCACTTTCTCCGTGGTGAGCTCCGATGGGACTTCGGTTGCGAGGAGGCAACGAAAAACCTCATCGATCGCCTGTCGGGTGAGCTGCTGGTAGGCCGCCTTGTCGACTTCGAGGTGCTCGGTCTCGGGTAGATTTGAGTCAGGCATAGGGGGCGTGTTGGCGACTATGAGCGTTGTTGTGACGGCCGTCCGCAAGAGGTTGGCGGCACGGCCGATCTCCGTTGAAAAACCCCTTCAGCTCCGCACTGGACCCTTCCACGACAAGCTCCACTGACGTGCGACCCTCCCAAAAAGAGTCGACGAGAATGCGGAGTTCGGACCGGAGGTAGCAGAGCAGCTCCTCGGCAATGCGCTCAGTCTTCTCGCCGGGATACGGGGAACGACCGTCGCGACTGCTTTTCAGCCAGGTGTCGTGACGGGCGAGGGCCAGTAGCTTTTCGGCGGAGAGTCCTGCCGTATACTTTCGGGCGAGGCTCCTGGCCATGTCCTTCATGTGCTTCCGGCGGAAAACGCCGTTTCGAAAGATGCGCCGGCGGAGTTCACCCGTTGCTCGGCGCCGGATGTCTTTTACCGTTTGCATGGGGGTCAGGGGACTTGTTGGGAAGGCCGTGAGAAGCGTTCAGGCGGGCGTTCAGCATCGGTTTCGGGGCCAGCCCCTTCAGCTGCACGGAGCCGGTCTGCACGCCGAAAAGGGCGACCATATCGCCTTCCTTCCTGTGGCCCCACAGCCAGTGCAGCGATCGGGATGTCCACAGACGCAGATTGAAGAGCGCAATCTTTTCGGGGCCGACTCGGCCGCCCTGAACGTCGAACGTATGCGTCAGTCTAGCGTGGACATCGAGAAGAGTTGGATCCGCTTCGACGAATGGACCTATGCGCTGAATTGTGGGCCGGACCTCGTCCCAGGATCGGCTGATGAGTTTCCCAACGCGACCGTCGTACTCGATCGTGTTGTGGCTCGCGGGGCTCCACTCTGGCCGCATGGCGACGTCCCAGACCGAATCGACGGTGGGAGACTTCAAAACTTCTCGGCAGAAGCGACTTCGGGCCCGTTGGTACAAGCCTACGAACTCGTTGGCAATGTCGTCGGGGGTGGTTTCCGGATTCTTGTGAAGCAAATTGGGCGCGTCATCTGGGGCATTGGTCATGTTGGAGCACAAGGCGTAATAGGGGCAGAAATGCGAAGAGCCGGGCTGCTACGGCCCGGCGTCTCACAGGTATGGTGGTGTAAACCGTGGCTTTTTTTCTTTTCCCTGCCCGAACCTGTACTCAGCTCCTATTCAGGCTCCTGCGTCACCGAAAGCGCCCCCCGTTGAAAGAAGCGTATGCCGTATTAAGGTTTTTCCCGATTGCCATCCGGCCGTCGTCGTCCGTGTAGTTGCTTGTGGTCATCTGCTCCCCCTCCTCAACGGTGTCTCCCTCTTGGACTTCGGGGGTGTGGTCGATAAAGCCGCCCTGGTTTAGGGCCAGGTTCTTGAAGAGAGGGTGCTCCTCTTCATCTCCGCTCTCGTCCTCGACGACAATCGCGTCGTCTTTGACCTCCTTGACCCTGCCGGATTTGTTTGCCGTGACGTTGTAGCGCTTCCCGAGCCGCTCGAAGAAGGATTCGCCCGTTTCGTCGATGGTGTCGACCAGGGGCGCATCTGCGTCTTCCAATGAAA
>CAZTDC010000433.1:0-2996 GCA_964612165.1 uncultured Salinivenus sp. | reverse complement strand
CGTGCCTCGTCACCTGCTCCAACGACATGAACAACCCGCGCATCCCAAAGCTGAAAGGCATCATGGCGGCGAAGAAGAAGCCGGTTGATACGCATTCCGCCGCCGACTTCGGGGGGGCTGAGCGTGCCACCACGACCGTCGTCGGTTACGAGTCGGTGCCGGAGCGAGAGCCGGGGAAGATGCTGGAGGGGGAGGCGGATGAGATGGCGAATGAGGTCGTCAAACGACTTGAGGAGGAAGCCAATGTCCTTTGATGCGTGAAGCGTGATACGTGAAGCGTGATGAGTGATGCATGGTGGGGCTGGCAGCCTCACGTATCACGTTTCACGCTTCAAAATGAGTGTGGAAATCGACTTCAACTACAGATTTTTATGTCAACGCTGTTAACCGTTGTACTGCCGAGTGACGGAGAGGTCAAGCGCGCCGATCAAGAAGTGCTCACCCGCTGTCGCGAACTCGCCGAGGCGAACGGGGGCACGCCGGCCGCTGCAATCATCGCGCCGGACGCGGAATCCCATGTCGATTCGGTCGAGCGCTACGGCGCGGAAGAGGTCTACACCGTGTCGGACCCGACTTTCGTGGAGACGCATCTGAGTCCACTGCTCGACGCGGCGGCCACCGTCATCGAGGAGGTCGATCCGCGCCTGGCGGCCTTCTCCTTCTCCGAAACGGTAGGGGAGTTGCTCGGCGCCCTGGCCGTGCGGACCGACGCGGCGGCCCTGCCGGAGGTGACGTCGTTCGAGCTGGGGGACGACGGCGGCGTGGATGCGGTGCGCCCAGTGATGGCCGCGAAGGCGATGGCCCGCACGCAGTCTACGACCGATCGCACGCTCGTCTCGGTGCGCGCCGCGGCCTACGAGGCGGCGGAGCGTCCTGCCGACGCCGACGTGACGCCGGTCCCCTTCTCGTTCGACGAGAGCGACCTGCAGCGAACAGTGCGCGAGACCGTGACCGCCGCGGCGGGCGATGTGGACCTGAGCGAGGCCCGCGTCGTGGTGGCCGCCGGACGGGGCGTGAACAACGAAGAGGGGCAAAAGCTCATCGAGGAACTGGCCGACGTACTCGACGCCGGCATTGGCGCCTCCCGGCCGATGGTGGAGGAGGGTCGCTTCCCCGCCACTGCTCAAATTGGACAAACGGGAAAGGTCGTTGCGCCGGACCTCTACATCGCCGTTGGCATCTCCGGCGCCATCCAGCACGTGGCCGGCATGAAGGACAGCCGCGTCGTCGTGGCGATCAACAAGGACGCCGACGCTCCGATCTTCGATTACTGCACCTACGGCTTGGTAGGCGACCTCTACGAGATTCTCCCGCCGCTGATCGAAGAGCTGCGCGCGGTTCGGGCAGAGGCGGCTCCGGTGTGAAAAGTGATGCGTGATACGTGATGAGTGAATCGTGCTGAATAGAGCAGAGTGCTTTATTCGCTGGCACCCTCACGCCTCACGTATTACGATTCACGGACGAATCCAGGGGGATGATCTGCTCATAATCGAGCTTTGAACCGTAGCATCTGATGGAAGAGTCTTTCGATTGCATCATTGTTGGCGGCGGGATTGCCGGGCTGAGTGCGGCCATGGTCCTGGCCCGCAACGACGCGGAGTTTCTTATGATCGAGCGGGGGGAGTTCAGCGGGTCGAAGAACGTGTCCGGGGGCGTGCTGTGGGGAAAAGACCTTGCGCGCCTCGTGCCGGAATACTGGGAAGACGACACGGCGGCGTTTGAGCGCTTCATCACCCATCGGCGCCTCACGCTGATGAACGAGACCTCCGCTTTCACGCTTGACTACAAGTCCGACGACTACGCCGAGCCGCCCTACATGGGGGTGAGCGTCCTCCGCTCCCGCTTCGACCGGTGGCTCGCGGACCAGGTGGAGGAGGCCATCGCGGATAGCGCGCACCCCTACGGCTCCTTCCTCGCGACCAACGTCCGTGTGGATGAAGTCCTGCAGGACGAGTCGGGCCGCGCGACGGGCATCCGGGCCGGGGACGAGACGTTTCACGCCGACAGCGTCATCATCGCCGAGGGCGTCAACAATCTCCTCACTCGACAGGTGGGGCTGCACGACGACTACGTTCCCGCCGATCACATGATGGTCGGGGTGAAGGAGGTTATTGGCTTCGACCGGTCGACGCTGGAGGACCGGTTCCAGCTCCACGGCGACAGCGGGATCACCAATGAGTTCGTAGGAATGGGGGCGACGAGCGGCATTGAGGGGGGCGGGTTTCTCTACACGAACGAGGATACCCTTTCCATTGGCCTCGTCCTCGGCATGGAGGACCTCCGCGAAAAGGGGACGCCCGGCGAGGAGGACACCCCGTACCACTTGCTCAGCAATTTCAAGCAGCACCCCGTCGTTCGCGATATGATTCAGGGCGGGGAGGTGCTGGAGTATTCGGCGCACACCGTCTCGAACGGGGACATCGAGGGTCTGCCCCGCGAGATTTACGACGACGGCGTGCTCGTGGCGGGCGAGGCGGCGAATCTCCTGCTCAACGCCGGAAAGGCCATCCGGGGCATGGACTACGCGATGCGCTCTGGCATCCTCGCCGCCGAAACGGTTCTGGAGGCAAAAGAGGCCGGCGACTTCAGCGCAGATCTGCTCCAGAACTATCGGGCGGCATTGGAGAGCAGTTTCGTGCTTAAAGACATGCGCCGCTTTCAAAACGCCGTCCACCTGCTGCACCGGGAAGAAATGATCGACATGCTGCCCGCGCTCGTGTGCGACGTTGGACACAAGTTTTTCCACATCGACAGCTCCCCCTCGAAGAAGGTGCACAAGCTCTTCCGGGAGAGTGTGAACGAGCACGCCTCGTACTGGGATCTCGTCAAACTCGGTTACAAAGCCACTCGTGCCTTATGAGCGACGCCACCGACGACCTCAGCCTCGCCGAGCGCCTCGGTCTCGTATCTTACCGAAATGAGGACCGTCAGGAGACGGAGGCGCACATCGAGGTCGACACCGACATCTGCAACAGCACCTGCCCGCACAAGTGCAC
>CAZTDC010000432.1:0-3010 GCA_964612165.1 uncultured Salinivenus sp. | reverse complement strand
AAATCGGGACTTTCGAAGTCGTTGCATACGTAGAGATCCGGCGTCCCGTCTCCGTTCAAGTCCTCCAATCGTGCCATGAGCCCCCAATTTTGCGGCACCTCCCTCGATGGAGTACCGTCCGACTGTCGGAACGTGTCAGTCCACGACTGGGCCGTCAGGGTCCCAGATCCGTCATTGAAATAGATCCGGTCGGCCTCCGCCTGCTCGAGACGGATCTGGTTGGTCCCAAACATCCGAAGCTCGTATTCACCCTGGAACTCCGGGACAATCTCGTATTCGTCGGGGCCCACCTGTTGGACCACCTCCTCCCACGCCAGCTCCTCCGGACCGAGCGAATCGGAAAGGGCCTTCCGTTTGTAGTTCGTAACATACAGGTCGAGGGACTCGTTGCCACTCACGTCCGCGAGGGCCATCGTCGTTGATCCCCGTCCGGCGTGCAATGTGTCCACAGTTCCGAACCCTCCCTGCCCGTCGTTCTGGAAGACAAGGTTCGGCCCCCCCAGGGTCGTGACGAGCAGGTCCGTCTCTCTGTTGCCCGTCACGTCCTCGAGCACCACCCCGGTGGAGTATTGTCCCGGCATTGCCGCGCCCCCCGCTGATGGAACCTTCTCAAACTGAAGGCCACCTCGATTGAGATACAGTGCATTCCCCCCCTCCAAACGGGCGAGGAACAGATCGGGGCGGTCGTCGCCGTTGACGTCTCCGACCGCGACTCCAGATCCATGGAGGAGATGGTTGTTCTGTGCGACCGCGTCCTTCCCAACCGTATTGAGAAACCCAACGCCGGTAGCTGTCGAATCGAGACGCTGGAATCCGGGGCCGCTTCCGTCCGGCGAGGGGAGCTCAGCCCACCGGTGTGTCGCCTCCACCTTCCATTGATAGGAGGGCGAAGCCCGCTCTTTCCCGCATCCTGTAAGCCCAACGACGACAAGGAGGAACAGAATGAAATACCCCCCCCTCCGTCGGCAGGTGGGACTGCACACGTGAATCATCCGGCTGGTCGACGTGAGAACAAGAAACGGCCACTGCCGCAGGACCATTAGCGATCGGGATGCCGTACCGTCACGGAACGGGCATCGGTAGCGACCGTCGTTTCCGACGCCGTGCCGTCCGGCCACACGACCTCAACGGCCGCCACGGAGCGCTCCCCGGTCCCCAGTACAGGCGTAAGGCTGTGCTGCGACCAATAGCTCGTTCCGGCCGTCACGGGCGTGGCTGGACCCTGCTCGCCGTTCTCGTATCGAAGCCGGATCGTCGCCCCCACCGCCCGTCGGTTTTCCTCCGGCCCTTCGAGCCGAACTTCGAGTCCAGGCTCCGCCCGTTCGTTGCGAAAGAGCCTCGTTCGAGCCCCATTTTGGGTCACGAGGACATCTACTCGCCCATCCCCGTCCACGTCCGCCAACGGTGCTGCCCGCTGTTCACCGTAGGTGATGACCCCCGAGTGGTGTCCTTTCATCGGGCTGAACTGCCCCGTGCCGTCCCCCCGCAGCAGCAGCGCCCGGCCGCCGTCCTGTCGGGGAATACTGACTTCGGTGGCGAAAAAATTCTGGCTGAGAAGGAGGTCCTGGTGCCCGTCCCCCGTCAGATCGGCGACACTGGGGGCAAACGCGGCCGTCAACTGTGCCCACCCCGGAAGAGCCCTTCCCTCAAACTGTACCTCGTCCTCGGGCCCCTGGTTCAAAAAGACCATGTGGGAGACCGTCGCCGCCTCCTTCGTCTCTGCAAGGTCAAAGCGCCGTTTCCCAATAATTTCGGACAGGGACGCCTGCGAGTACTGCTCGAACGTGGAGACTCGTCGCCGCAGGTAGGGCAACGCCTCCCCCATGGTTGAGAGGCCCGGATACGGAAGATACTCTTCGCGACCCGAGTGATACTGGGTCTCGATCACATCCATCGACCCATTTTGGTCGAAGTCGGCAAAATACACCCGGAGAGGATGCTCTAGGAATGGGGTGTCGGCGTTTTCCGGCGCTCCTTTCGGACGACCATATCGGCTATTCCATCCCCAGTTCGTCGCAACCAGATCCAATTTGCCATTGTCTGTGAAGTCGCCCACACTCACGCCGTTCCAGAGACCAGTGTATGCGTCCAGCCCAGCCTCCTCCGTCCGATCAACAAATCGGCCGTTCCCGCGATTCCGAAAATACTGTATCGCTCCCCACTCAGTAGCCAGCACCAAGTCCGGACGATGATCACCACTGAAGTCCGCGAATGTGGCTCCTGAGATCAGTCCCACATCCCGAAACTGGCGACTCCGGGAAGGATCCCGGCGGAACTCTCCGTTCTGATTGAGAAAAAGAGCCGACGAGGCAGACTCCGGATACCGCCCCGGCACCAGACGCCCTCCCGCAAACAGATCGAGATCCCCATCCCCCTCAATGTCCGCTAGTGCCAAAGGCCCTACTGCGTCTGAGCCAAAGGTCAGTTGATCGACTTGTCGTAGACCCGTTTCGTCGGCCTCGAAGACGAGAATTTCGGAGGGATCGGCTGGATCGTCCGGCTGCCGTTCATAATTGGACTTCCCGATAAACAGAGTTGCCCCGTCATCGGTCGGAAATCCAACGATGCCAGTCAGGTCGCGCTCGTAGGACTGACCGAGGTCCCCTCCTCGTATCCTTGTAAAGTTTCCCGCTCCTTGGTTGCGGAAATACGCCAGCTCCCCCCCACGGCCCGTCCCCACGAGCAAATCTTCCTGGCCGTTGCCATCCATGTCTACCCAGGCCGCCCCGGGCCCATCCTGACTCTGACGCCGGGAGAGGAGCGGCTGTCGTTTAAAATCTTGATACTTGGTGTCGGTGTGCTGATGGGGTAATCGACTACTGAGTGCTTCAAACCAGGGCCCGCTGCTAGAGTCGGCAGCCGTTTCGGCACCAGTGCCGGTATCTTCAGTTTCTTTATCGACCATCTCGACGTCCGTTGTATCTCCCTGCACACTATCGGCCGGAGATGAAGCTCCCCATTCGGGCTCGGCGCCGGGCTGCCGGACCTCGTAGATCCGCCCTGCCCGTCC
>CAZTDC010000431.1:0-3018 GCA_964612165.1 uncultured Salinivenus sp. | reverse complement strand
CACCGGCCCGATACATGTGATAATGGTGGCTGAGCGTTCGGTCTACCGGATTCCGAACGATGTATACGAGTTTGAGCTTTTCTCCCGCCACTTCTTGGGCTCGCTCCGGCACGCCTTCGTTGTAGGGACGCTTGGTGTAACCGGTCGACCCTTCTCCGCACACCTGTTCGGGGGTCGCATTCTGGAAGAGAGCTGCGTACTTGCGGCGTCCCTCCTCCGTACACACCTCATCCATACACAGGGTATGGGGCTCCTTCACCGACGGAAGGAAGATCTGGGAGTTTTTTTCCAGATCCCGGCACAGTGAGGTCGTGCCAGATTTCATGGCTCCAATGACGAGAAAGTCAGGGAGACGCATACCTCACTTCACAGTACTGGACGAAAGTCACGGGAAACCTCAAACTCGATGAAGCACCTGAACAGGGCTGTCTCGCCTGCTTTGAGTACCTGCCTGACGTATCGCGTACTGAGCTCGCACCGATGATTAGCAATTTATAGCTCTTCGATTCCCCAGGCAAGCGTGTCGGCCCAGCGCTGGGGGGTGAATTGTCGCGAGAGCCGGTGGCTTCGCTGTCCCATACGCGCCAGATGGTCGCTCCGCGTTTCATGCAATTGCATCATACAGCGCGCGAGATCCTGGGCGTCTCCCGTTTCGCATAAATGGCCGTTGTATCCATCCTGAAGAAGATGCACAGAGGCTCCACAAGCCTCAGAACAAACCACTGGCAAACCGGCCGCCGCGGCCTCCTGCAGCACGACCCCCCAGGGCTCGCGCCGACTCGGTAGCACGAACGCCGTCGCCTCCTCCATGACCCCCGGCAAGTCATCCGGCTGCGTGAACCCCACATCGACGACGCCCTCTCCTCCGATCCGTGATTTCAGAGAGCCTGCACCGGCACAGACCAGATCCCACGGATCATCTACGCGTTCACGATACAGAGCGTATCCGTCCATGAGAACGTCAAGCCCTTTCTCTCGGACATACCGGCCAACGAATAAAAATGAAGGAGTACCTGTTGACGTTTGGCTCTGATGAGCCTCGGCAAATCGTTCCCAATCACAGCAATAGTATCCGCTCCAGCAGTATTTTCCCCGGTACCCGAGTCGATCAGCAAACTGCCGCTGTCGCTCTCCCGGAACCCATAGCACATCGATCGCAGAGTGGAGATACCAGGGCGCAATCAGGCGGCCGATCTGTTGCCGGAGCGATCCACGCCACTGTTTATCGGATCCTGAAACCACTGGTATTTCTTTCCCCCGAGCGGACCGGGAAACCTTCAAATAGTCGCGATACTCCCACCCGGCTAGAAAGATTGCGTCGGGGGCGAACTGAAGAGTCTTCTCGAGAATCTGGCGGGCAGAAAACTCGGCCCGGTCATGTAATCGCTCGATCCATTCAAAAAGCGCCTTTTCGAACGGGGCCTCGTTCGTTGGCGCTTTCCGAAAAACGAGGAGCTCTGCGTCATGTCGATCACATAACACCCGCAGGCATTTCGACGTGTAGCCGGACAGACGCGAGAAGAGAACCACGATGCGCAGGCCTTCTCGTTTACTCATGATCACTGCCCACTATTTTCCGATACACCGCGAGAGTCCGCCGCGCATTTTCCTCCCAACTATAGTTCTGCTGGTACTCCTCGAATGCATGGTGATCGCCATTGGAAACCTCCTGAGCAATGGCATCGACCCCTGTAGCGAGCTCTTGAGGGGAGGATGTTGCACATGTCACTCCGATGTCGGAAGCCTGAACGGTCTCTTGCAAAACCGGCGCGCCTCCGACTAAGACGGGGCGTTCATAGTGCGCCGCGACGTTCAAGACCCCGCTTTGCGAGGTGAACTCCTCCTGGTACGGAAGTGCGACCCAGTCCGAGGCCGCAAAGAGCTCCCCAGTCTCTTCATCGGTGATGTGCCGAGGAATGAACCGAATCTGTTCACTCACTCCGACTCGGTCCGCAATTCGGCGATAATAATCGAGGCCCCGATGCCGCCGCCCCCCCATTCTACCGGCGACCACGACCGCCGGAGAGGTTGAACTGAGGGCCACGGCCTCAATGAAGTTGTCGAGATTCTTCTCGTCCCGAACTTGCCCGAAAAACAGAGCAACCGGTCGGTCTTTCGGCAAGTCCCATTTTTCTCTCGCCCTCTGCTTACCGTTTGGTGCCGGACCGTGCTCGTACGGCCCATGTGGCACAACATGAATCTTCTCCCGATCTGCCCCTGCAAATTCTATCAGCTCCTCGACCTGATGCTCAGAATGAACGAAGAGCGCGTCCACGAACCGGTAGAATGATTTTAGTTGCCGCTCTTCCCACCAGCGGCTGACGATTCGGTTTTGCCGTCGCACGTCGTGGGCGGTAGCAGCCACCCGCACGTCCGTCCGTTCCAACTGCCTTTTCCAGAACGGAAAGCTCAGGTGGTTGATGTGCGAAAAATGCAGGATGTCCAGGCCAGACTTGCGAGCGTAGTTCATCGCCCGCGGGGGGTTTACAAACTGGCCCTTTAAAAACCGAAGCCGGCGGAACAGCGGCACGTCGTGTGAAATGCTCGCCAGCCCCTCCCATGTGGCGTATTCATCGGCGTCGGCCCATTTGTACTCCGGCACGCAGAGGGCCCTCACCTGTGTGTCGGAGCGCCCTGCCATGGCTGTCATGAGTTCGTGGGTGTATCGTCCAATACCTCCTCCGGGAAAGAAGAGATAGAACCCAACGCGAAGTGGTCGATGGGCTTCAGACATGGGTGGACGCAGAGGCCTGATTCGCAGAGATGGTACGCCGATAAATTTGCAGAAGTTGGCTGACGTGCTGCTTAGGCCGGAATTTCTTTCGAATCAGCTCGATGCCTCGTTTGCCGAATGCTCGCAACCGGTCTTCATTGGAAAGGAGGTTCAGTACAGCTTTCGCAATCGCTGTTCCATCTTTGGGTGGAACGAGGTGTCCCGTCTCATCTTCCAGACACCACTCACGCACCCCCCCCACGTCCGAGGCCACCACCGGAACGCCTCGACTGAGCGCCTCGATT
>CAZTDC010000430.1:0-3026 GCA_964612165.1 uncultured Salinivenus sp. | reverse complement strand
ATGCCCTCGATGGCCGTTCCCAAGAGCCCCACCTGATAGCCAATCCAGGTCGTCACGAAGGCAAGCGTGGAGATGGGCGCCGCCGTCGAGTCGACGATGTAGGCGAGCTTCTCGCGCGAGATGCGGAGCCGATCGGTGACCGGCCGCATCGTGTTGCCCACGATGAGTGTGTTGGCGTAGTCGTCGAAGAAAATGCTGATGCCGAGCAATCCTGTTACGACTTGCCCCCGTTTCGAGTCGCTGGCCAACCCGGTCAATCGATCGACGATTCCGAGTGTGCCTCCGTTCTTAGAAATAATGCCCACCATGCCCCCAATCATCAGCGAAAAGAGAATAATCGCGGCGTGGCTGCCGTCAGCCAGGGCGTTCAGCACGTACACCTGGAAGGTGTCGAGCAAGCCTTTGAAGGCGGCCCACGGCGTGAAGCCAATCGCGGCCACGGCTCCAATCCATACCCCAAAGAACAGTGCCGGGATCACGCGGCGGTACAGAAGGGCCATGCCGATGGCGAGAAGAGGCGGCAAAATGGAAAGCCAACCGGGAATCGCTCGCGTGCTCGCCGACCGCAGGACTGTGTCGTTCGCTACGACCTCGACTGTTGCCGATCCGCTCGACGGCACCGTGACTTCTTCGGCCGTCCACTGCTCACTTTCAGCGTCGTACGACAGGGAGTGCGTCGCGTCACCGATCCGAACTACTGGAGTTCCGATCTTTGCCAGCGATGAGTCGCCGGACACCGTCACCGAAAACGCAATATCCGTCAGGACTGGATCCGGCACCTCGACCGTCCCGTCGTCTTGCCCCAACCCAGGTGATGCGAGTACAAACAGAGCACCGAGCAGGAAGATAACTGTGCGAGTCCAGAAGTCACGAGTCATGAGCTCAGAGGCACGTGGTGGAACGTGGAGAATCGAGAGGTCGACGTTATCTTTTCCGACTCACAGGTGTCTTATCAGTGCGTCGCTGTTCACGGAAATGGGACAGAACCAATGGACATCAACGAGTTGGACCTATACAAGCGAGCAATGCGAGTGGCGGAAGAAATCTGGACGGAGGTAGAAGACTGGCCGTCCTTCGCAAGATACTCCGTTGGCACACAAATCACTCAGTCCGCCGATTCAATTGCAGCAAACATCAGCGAGGGACATGGACGCTATCACTTCGGCGAGAACCGACAGTTTTGCTACTACGCTCGCGGATCGCTTCAGGAAACCAGAACGTGGTTGCAAAAGGCCCGAAGCCGCCGCCTCATCTCAAAAGAGCGCTTCGACGAGCTCTCCTCCGAACTCGTTGAAATCCGAAAAATGCTCAACAGCTACATCAACGCCATCGGACGGCAGAACACAAACTAATGACCCATCAACTCATGACTCGTAACCCATGACGGAACGTCATCGAGTTCCGAAAATCCGATCCCCCGCATCCCCCAGCCCTGGCCGAATGAACGCATTCTCGTCCAGCTCTCGGTCGAGCACCGCCGTCACGATGGGCACGTCCGGATGCTCCTCGCGAAGCTTTTTTACCCCCTCCGGCGCCGCCACCAGGCACGCAAACGTGAAGTGCTGTCCGCCCTCCTCCTTCAGGTGATTGATCGCGAAGGTGGCACTCCCCCCCGTTGCCAGCATCGGGTCGACCACAAACACGTGCGCCGACGCGATCCCCTCGGGAATGTTGCTGTAGTAATCCACCGGCGTGTACGTCTCCTCGTCGCGCTGCATGCCGAGGTGCCCCACCCGCGCCTCTGGCACGTACCGCACAAAGCCGTCGACCATGCCGAGCCCGGCCCGCATGATGGGCACGACCATCACGTCCTCCGCGATCTCGTAACCGGTCGTCGTCTCTAGTGGCGTCTCGATCTCCGTCTCGTCCAGGTCGATCTCGCGCATCGCCTCGTAGGCCAGGATGGCTGCGGCGTCGGATACGGTCTTCCGAAACTGCCCGTGGGGCGTCTCGTCCTGGCGGAGAATGGTGAGGTCCCGTTTCAAAATGGGGTGATCGACGACAGTCAGGTTCTCCATGCGAGATACAGATTGGTGCAACGCAGCGAATGAGGGCTGGGCATGCTCGTCGCTCGAGGCGGTTCCGTTACTCCTGAACGTTGTCGAGCCACGCCTCTCGCTCGAAGTAGCTGTTGGTGATTTCCTTTAGCTCATCGGAGAGGAGTACAACGGCAATCAGGTTCGGAATGATGACGAGGCCGAGGGCAATGTCGCCGATGGCCCATACCGTCGCGAGCGGGGCAATCCCACCGATGAAGTTCATGATTACGAAGACGGCCTTGTACGGCAGCACGCCGCTTTCGCCGAAGAGGTAAACCGCACACCGGTCGCCATAGTAGCTCCACGAGATGGACGTGGAGATGGCAAAGAGCAGCACGCTGAGCACGACGATGAAGCCGCCCCAGTCCCCAAGTGGCGAGAGGCCGCGCGCAAAGGCCAGCTGTGTGAGCGGGGCTCCAGACTCCACGGCAGGGCCATAGAGAGTTCGGTACTCCTGTCCGTCCTCCGCAATGGCAATGTTCTTATCCGGATAGAGGGTTCCGTTGAACGGCTGTCGGAAGTCGGAGGGATTCTCGCATCCGCCCGTACAGTCCACGTAGAAGCTGTCGACCACCGCCTGATTCCAGGCAAACTCCGGCGTTCCCTCCGACACCTGCGGCTCGCCGTCTCGGATTCGAATTTCTTCGGGGGGATCTTCGTCCGCAATAATACCCCCTTCGTCTGCGACCCGATAGCTCACCGCCCCCGCATTCAGGTCGAGCTGCGTCGGCACCGGGTCGTCCCACACGCCCGTCACAACAATGACGAGGCCGGTGATCGTGCAGACGATGATCGTGTCGATGAAGGGCTCCAGGAGGGCCACCACGCCCTCGGACGCCGGCTCGTCGGTCTTTGCGGCGGAGTGAGCCACGGGCGCTGAGCCCTGCCCCGCCTCGTTGGAGAAGAGCCCGCGTTGAACCCCGTAAATCATCGTGAGCAGGAAGATGCCCGCACCCGTCCCGGCGACGCCCGACTGCGGATTGAAGG
>CAZTDC010000429.1:0-3035 GCA_964612165.1 uncultured Salinivenus sp. | reverse complement strand
CGCACCCGCACCGTATCGCCGGCCGCGAGGTCATCTACGTCGACCGATTCGGTCGACCCGTTTGGCCCTACGCGCCGTGCCGTGTTGGCTTGTTCTCGGGTTAGATCTGCCAGCAGACCGGTCGCTCGTCGCTTCACGCGGTCCTCGAACCAGCGCCCGAGGCTCACGACGAAAATAATGACGACCGTCACGTCGAAGTAGACCTCCGTTTGCCCCAGAAGCAGCGCACCGGTGCTGTAGAGGTACGCGCTGCCCGCCGCCAGGACCACCAGCAGGTCCATATTCGGCCGAAGGACCCGCAGGCTCACTCCGGCGCTCCGAATGAGCGGCCAGCCCGTGATGACAAGCACCACGCTCGTCGCCACCCACACGTTGCCGAGGGCGTAGCGCGCAAACTCCCCCTCCAGGGGGACGAGGCCTGTGCCGCCCGCATAGACCGGGTAGAGGAAGACGATGTACCACACCATAACCATCATGGTGAAAAAACCCCCGAAGAGGAGACGCGCGACCGTGTCGGCAGTTGCGTCGGCGTCGGACCGATCGAGGGAGGCCGTGTATCCGCCCCGAGTGAGGAGGCCGGCGAGGTCGCCTTCGGTTCGGCCGTCGGGATCGTAGTGGAGACGCACCATCTCGGAGGCATAGCTCGCCTCCGCTCGGTAGACGTCGTCCGCCCGCTCGGCCACGGCCTCCAAGAAGGCCTCACACGCCGTGCAGTGCATGCCCTCCACATGCAAAAACGCCTCGTCGGCCTGTTCGGGCACTGGACGATCGGCGGCGCCCGCACCGTCGATCCGGTCCCGTACGGCGGCGGCTTCGTCTGCGTCGAGGTCGTCGAGCGTGCGGTAGACCTCGCGGCACCCCGTGCAGCAGAACGTCTCCTCTCCCTCCTCGGCGGGGATGGGAGGCTCGGGCGTCGGCAGGTTGCAGAGGGTGCACCGCTCGGTCGCCACGGCCGACGTCGGCTCGGCGGTTGAGTCGGGAGACGGGGAACTCATTGACGAATCGTAGAGAGACAACGGACAGCACTTACGTCTCTCCAACGCACCAGTCGAGAACGGTGTCCGACCGTTGTTTGCAGCGGGCCGTGGGGAATGTCCCGGTATCCGTAATTACGGCGCACCCATCCTCAGAGCAGCAACGATCCCTGTTCAGTGGGCGGACGGGTGGGGCTTCGGAGGAGCAGGCGACCCAGCCGGGTTTCGAGCTCTCGGGAGAGGAAGGACGCCACGTCTTGGGCCAGGGGGACAAGCTCCTGGCAGGTGAGCGCCGTGTCCGCTGGCAGGTGATACGAAAACCGGTGGGTGCGTCCTTCCTGAACGGTGCAAAGCACGTCGTAGCTGTTGTCGTCCAGGCACGTGACGAACAGCTGGGCACGCATCTTCGTGAGCCCACGACAGTAGAGCTGAATGGCCATCAGCGACACGTCACTGGGGGCGCTTTCGATCGGATACAACTCCAAGCACTGGAGCACGAGGCTGGCGTCGTATTCCTCTGCGTACTGCTGAATGAGCGCCGTTTCGAGCGGAGAGTAAAGTGCGCGGGCCACGAAAGAAGAGGTCTCCGACGGAGAGTCTTGGGAGGAATTGGGCATCGGTCGGGGGCACGTGACGAAGGGGACGGAGCGAGAACATGTCCGACGGGCCGGGCGGATCGACTCTACGACCGCGTACCCGGAGCTGCTACATCAGTCCAGAAAGCGGTCACGTAGATCAGCCCCTTCGGGAGCGAACAGACTCTGTTGATAGCTACGCGACTTCTTGTCAACCGTCCCTATTCGGATAATGTGGATGTGGGGAGTTTCCCCACATAAAACGATAAGGTCCGCTTCCAGACACCGGCCAGTGCGACAGTCCCAGTCGTTCGGAGTAGTACTAGCAGTGAACTGACCTCACAGCAATACGCAAATGCCCCGCGTCCATGCGGAGAGGTTCAGTTGTAGCGCCTCTGTCCAGGACGGGCACCAAAGGCACGGCTGACGCAACAAGCGGCAGTGTCACGGGACCGGCGGTGAGATCTACTGCCGGAATTGCCTTCGGGAGGGCGATCGGTCCCCGGTGGACTTATACGACGTAGCGAAATAGTACCATGAGAACCCGCCCGCGATGACGACAAAGGCCAGTCCGAGCCCCACCACTTCCTGGCCGGACGTCTGGGGTGCTTCCCCGAGGGCAGGAAGGGCAACAAGCCCGCCGACGAGGACAACAAAGGCAAAAATGGCAAGACCGAAGTAGTCTAGGAAAAGCTTCATTAGGCGGTTACCTCTGTCTGTGCGACGAGGTCGGCCAAAATCCAGAGGGACGGTACCCAGAGCCCGACGAAGATCGCCGCCTGCCGGCTGCCGCTGAACCAGAGAAAGAGGGAGAGACCAAGCGCCAGCACCCCGGCGGCAAAGATCCATCCTTTGCTGTTTGTCATAGGCGTTGAGAAATGGATCGGAAGTGGTAGACGGAAGACAGGGATGATTGAAAGCCCAACGCTGTCTTTAAAGATCGTAAGAATGTGTACAACGCGGAAAAGGCATCCGATCCTGAAGAGCAAGGATCGTTGCAACCCCTCCACATTTTGCGTGCACCGATCCAGGAAACGGGGTGACGATCAAGGCTCGGGAGCAGCTGCGAGCGGAGGTGGAGTTCAGACGTCGGTGCATTTGCCCAGAAAAGCGTACTTGGCAATCGTTGCAGGTCCGCCATTCCTGGAAAATAGTCGTTCGTGGAGACGTAATGAGCGAAGTGAGAACGAGTAGAAACGATTGTGTAGCTGGCACATCAATACTCAGGAGACGAGCGGCGAGACGCGACTCACGCTCTACGACGTGCTGGGGCGGAAAGTGCGGACGGTTGTCACCGAAAACGTGGAGGGGCGGGCCCAGCGACAGGTTGGTGTCCGGGTTGTCGAGCGGCGTGTACGTTCTTCGGCTGGGGGCCGGACCCACCATTCGAACGCGCCGCCTCACCGTCGTGCAGTAACGGGGGAGACGACGCGCTTTGGGGGGACTGCTTGATTCTGAGGAAGGGGGAAATGATGTTGACGGGAGA
>CAZTDC010000428.1:0-3046 GCA_964612165.1 uncultured Salinivenus sp. | reverse complement strand
GCGCGTCTTTTCAGGCCGCGAATGCGTTACGGAAAGAGGGCAAAGCGTAACAATCAGCGGATCGGCGGGTATTCTTTGATAACTCCGCTTAACCCGCTTTCCGATTCTCTTTTGATCCCATGGCGCGCCCCGACAAGCTTCCTCGGGTCTTGACCGAAGAGGAAACGGGTCGGCTCCTCGCCCAGCCGAACCAGCGGTATTTCGGCCCGCATCGCGACTACCTCTATATGCGGCTCATGCTCAAAGCGGGACTGCGGGCCTCCGAGGCCACTGCCCTCTGCCCGGAACATATCGACCTGATGAGCGGGAAGCTGACGGTCCGAGAGGGGAAAGGAGCGAAGGATCGGACGCTCTGGGTTGGCGAAGAGGTCCTGGAGGAACTTCGAGAGTGGACGGACCGCCGCAACGAGGAGGTCGGCGAAGAGAAGGTTGGAGACCAAGTCCCCTTCCTCCCTACTCGAAAGGGAACGGAGGTTGCCACCTCCCACCTCCGCCGTTCAGTGAAGCGGTATGCCCGACAGGCTTCTGTTGAAGAAGTGGATCGGGTCAGCCCGCACACGCTCCGCCACACCTTCGCCACGCGGCTCTACCGGGACACGGGCAACATCCGTCTCGTCCAGAAGGCCCTGGGGCACTCCGATCTCTCAACGACGATGATCTACACCCACGTGGTCGACGAAGAACTGGAAGGGGCCATGAAGGGACTGTAGGCCCGTCCCGGCCCGCCTACGCGAGGCGCGGAATACGCAAAGCGCAGAAGAAGGCTCTTTCAGAGCGGACCGATTCCCTCCTATAAGAAAAAAGGGCGGTTCTCAGATTCTACCTCCTCGTTGAGCTTCCTGTACCACTTGTAGATCTGGTCGGGGGGCTCCAAGGTCACGTTTCGCCTCTGCTGTGTTGCCAATCTTGTCGGCCAGCTCGACGACTTCGATCTTGAACGCTTCGGCACGCGTTCGCCATTCTGTCATCTCGGTCCCCTCGTTCGACCCAGAATCAGGGAATGTAGGCCTTTTCGAGGGGCCCGTCCAGCCGGAAGAAGCTCACGAAGAAAAAGCCCGTCCCTCCAGCCGGAGAGACGGGCTTAGCTGCTCGTTTTCTGACTCTTTCAAGGAGAAGATCCCGTAAGACCTACTCGGTAAATACGTCGTTTTCCTGTGGCTGCACGCCGGTTACGCCTTTGCCTCGCGCGTCGCCGGACAGCACAAAGGTCCTACGTGTGGGCTTGCCGTCTGCAAAGGATGCCTTCGTCTTGAACGTAATGGCGCCGTTTTTCAGGTTCGCAATCTCGTTGTAGACGGCGTTTACCTTCTCCTGCGTGGGAGCCTCCGAGTCAGGGTCAGTCTGATTTGCGAGTGCAGGCACGAGTGCTACGATTTCGTCGACGTCCGGGCAGTCGGTGCCCACCACGACAAACCCCTCTTCAACGTTGTTGCAGTCCCGAGCGTTAACGATCTCCCCATCGTTGACCCCAGCGACCAAGAGCTTCGGCTCGTCGGGCTGCTCGACCTGCGCAAAGCTCGCAATAGTCCTATCGACCCCGTCGGGGCGAAACGCGTTGGGTTCAATCTCAACGCTGATCCCGTCCTCGATATTGATCTTTTCTCCCTTCGGAGCGCTCACGCGCGTGACCCAGTGAAGCCGGTTGCCTCTCTCCTCGGCGAAGGCGTCTCCAAACTGCTCTCCGGCGTCGGCCTGCGCGAGCCACACGCCGCTGTCGAACGTCACAACGGCACTCCCTGGCGAAAAGGCCGTTTGCGGCTCGAAGGAATCCGGGCCGTCGGTCGTTCGCTGAAAGACTGCGTTTTCCGCCCACGAGCCGTAGCTTTCGAATCCGAATCGGAAGAGATTCGGCGCGTCGTCGACGGCGACCGTGACGGAGGCATCAGCCCTTGGTTTCCAGCTGGAGTCCCGGTCGGGGGGCCTCCAGCATCTGTCGTTGCCGCAGAGGGTGTTTGCGCGTCGTCCGACTGGCTGCCGGTGAGACTACTGTCACACCCGGCCAGAACCAAAGCTACGACGACGACCAGTGAAGTAAAACGAAGGTATTGCATGCTCGCTGGAGTTGAATTAGTGATCGGTTTCGGTCGGATTTGCTCAACCTGCATTTTAGACTACGGCCGACAGCATTCCATACTCCTGCGACTGAATTAAGTATCAAATAAAGGCTTAACTCACTTACCTCAGGTAACTCACTCACCTCAGGCGGACAGGCGCAAGGGGGAACGCTACGGACCTTTCGACCAACCCTTCTCGACAGAACAGGTCCCTCTGACTGTGCGGAGGGCCTTCTCAGCGCCGAAAGATTTGCTTTCGAAAGGGAGAGGGGCGAAGTTTCCGCGCTCAGGTCTCCTCTAAGATTTTCCTTCTGTGAACGAACCTCAAGTCATGCGGTCTTGCTCCTCCAACCGCAACGCACACGTCCTTTCGAGGCTTTCGGCCCTCTGCTCGGCACTTCTTTGGGGACTTCTGGCCGGCGTGGTCCTTTCCGCCTCCCCGACCCTTGCGCAAAGCAGCGCCGAGGGGCGCCAGGCGTCGGCCACGGAGCCTATTCAGGTGCTTCCGGTCGGCACCTTCCACTTTGCGGGCGCCCCCGACTTTAACGACCCGATGGCCACTGGGCAGCAGGCCGAAATCCGAGCGGTCGTCGATTCTCTCCTGGAGTTCCGCCCCACGAAGGTGGCCGTTGAGCGAGAAGTAGAAGACTCGTCTCGCGTCGACAGCTTGTATGAGGCCTACCGGGAGGGCCGCTACGAGCTGGAGGTCAACGAGGTCTATCAGCTCGGCTTTCGGCTCGCCCGCCGAAGCGGCCACTCTCGGGTCTACCCGATCGACTACAAGCTGGCCTGGCCGATGGACACGGTCATGACGTGGGCGCAGAAGAACCAGCCCTCCTTCGCGCGCTTCGTCAAACGGTGGCAGAAGCGGACCGAAGCCATCACGGACAGCCTCCACCGACACGGGACCCTCCGGGAGATCCTCCTCCGCTACAACAGCGAGGAGTTTCTGAGCCGGATTCAGGCGGCCCGCATGCGCACCCTGGAGGTCG
>CAZTDC010000427.1:0-3057 GCA_964612165.1 uncultured Salinivenus sp. | reverse complement strand
ACGCGGTTGAGGGCGTGGTCGGCGGGCGGAGACGGCCTGTGTTCGCCCTCGTCGTTTTTCATCCGGTCCAGGAGGACCTCCGGCCGCTGCGTGATTCCGTGTTCGCCGAGCCGGTCCGTGAGAATGTCCGGGTCGATTTCCCCGTTTTCCCACGCCTGCCGAAAGACGCTCGTCCTCGGGTAGCCCTGCCCGCCGAAGAGCTGTTCGGCCTGCTGCACCGCCCGGTCGAAAGACTTGTCCTCGAAGCCCCCGAGCGGATTGGCCGCATTGAACGTCTGCAGCGGCCAGAGCGGCCCAATGTACTCGGCCGCGTTCTCGATGTGCGCCCGGAGGACGGAGCGATTAATAGGCATTGTACTGTTCGCGGTTGTGCAGGAGGGTCGTCGGAACGGGTTGGGAGGTATTAAGGAGCGTCACGTAAAGCCGCGTGCTCGCCCGGTGCCAGCCCATCTCGATGGCGACGTACGCGAGGATGAACACGGCGAGGAGCCCCCAGTGCACGGGCGTGAGTGGAGTGGGCGCCACGGCCATCGGGAGCGTACTCAGGAGCGCCGTCGCGCCCTTGTAGACCGCCGCGTACAGCCCGATGGACGGAAGGAGGACGGTGGGCACCACCCATAGGCGAACGGTCGGGGAGAGCGACGCCCGCCGTACGAGCGACTGGGTGGCGTGCAGCACAGCGATCACGACGAAGATCGTGAGGAACGTGCCGCTGTTGAGTGCCGTCAGCGACTTGCCGGTGAGCGTCGCGAAGAGCGCGCCGCCCCCAACCGCGGTGGCCAGGGTCACGAGGCCGCTGAGAATCGTGGGGCCAGGCCGGTCGCCCGGTTCGGGTTGAGTGGGCTCCACCACCGAGCCGGAAGCAAGGAAGAGGTACGCCTTGTAGAAGCCGTGCAGGAGGAGGTGGGCGATCGCGGCCGGCACGAACCCGAGGCCGCCCTGCAGCACCATGAAGCCCATCTGCGCCACCGTCGAGGAGCCAAGCTGCCGTTTCACGTCGGTCTGGACCAGCATCCAGGCCTGGCCCAGGAGCGCACTCACACCCCCGACGACGACAACGCCCAGCATCACCGCCGACACCTCGAACACGACCGGCGCGAACCGGGCAAGGAGGACGCCGCCCGCGTTGACGAGACCCGCGTGCATAAAGGCCGAGACCGGGGTAGGCGCCGTCATCGACGACAGAAGCCAGCGATGAAAGGGCACGAGGGCCGACTGGATCATCGCGGCCAGAAGGAGCAGGCTCGCCGCGACGACCACGACCGGCGTCGAGAGCGACCCAACGGTTGCCAGCACGCCGCTGATCGTCCAGGTCCCTGCCTGCACCCCGAGCAGGCCGAGGGCGCCGGCCAGGAGCGTGCTGCCACTCAGAAAGAACTGCCGGGCATACCGCGAGGCCGCTCGGGCCTGGGGCCATCCTCGAATGTGCCCAATCAGGTCGGCCAGCACCCAGCCCATCGCCGCCCAGGTGAGGGCAAACAGGACGAGGTGGTTGGCCGCCGTCAGAAGCAACACGATGAGTGTGAGGCCGAAGAGGCGCCCAAAGAAGCGGTCCAGGTGCTTCGCCCCCGCCATGTACCGACGCGAGAAGCTGTGCACGATCCCGCTGACGAACGTCGTCACGAGCGCCATGATGTGCGTGAGGCCATCCACGTGCAGGACGCCGTCCTGCGCCCACTCCAGATCGGGCGTCCAGATGAGCGCGCCCAGGCTGAACGCGAAGAGGGACCACGTCAGGCGCGTGAGTGCAGTCGGCATACGAACGAGGCAGGTCGGTTCAGGGGAATGAGGATGAACACCCGTTCTTCCCGGTGGGGGTACTCCGACAACCTAACCGCCACATTCGGCAAAGAAAAAGGCCGACACACAGCGCCAGCGGGGCGCTGAATGTCGGCCTACAATCGTTGCACCCGCTCGTGCCAATCTGTGATTAGCTCGATCACAGATCGGCATGAACGTGTGCGCGGCTTGTGTGCCGGAGCAATATGTGGCTGCGGATTCGGCTCGCCGAAGCGGCGCTCCGTCTCAACAGCAGTCGCCAATATAGGACTCGACCCGAGTGAGGGCAAGGACGACCGGATGCCCTTACCGAAAGTTCACGGCTCGTTTCTATCGGTTTTCCAGAGCGGCTTCCAGATCGTCAGCCAGGGTGAAGACGAAGACGCGCTCGCCCGTTCGGGCGCTAATGTCGGAGTGCATGCTCACGACCTCGATGCCCGTTTGCTCCCGGACGAGCCCGGAAAGGTCCCCGCTGCAGCTCTCGATCACGCGCCGCCGCATTTTCTTGATGAGCTCGACGCCCCCGTCTTCGTGGCTGAGGCGGCGCTCGGCCGGCCCCAGGATGCCCTGCAGCTTCACGACGACGAGGTTTTCGACGATGAAGGACTTCGCCTCCTTGGGCCCGCGCCCCAGGTACTCGCGCTCGAACTGCGTGATGGCCTCGGTGACGGCGGCTTCGATCTGTCCCTTCGTTTTGTCGGAGGGAACGGAGGCGTCTGCCATCGAACCAGAGGAATGGGATGAGTGTCTCAGCGTGACGGACGAGCGCGGTGGATCGGTCTCTCCGGTCCCCAATACGACTTCTGAAGGGCCCTGTTCGCTTGCTGTCTGGCGCCAACCGACTCATTTCGGTCGTCCCGAGCGTGCCGCTTCTGGGCCGGAAGTGGGAAAGGGAACGGCGTCGGTGGAGCGGAGAAAGGAGAGGAGCACGTTGCGTGGCACGTCGGTGTCCGACAGGTCGAGCTGGAGGATCGAGTGATCGCTCCGGTGGTCGACCCGCGTGAGCACCGGCGGCACCGGACGCAGGGCGCGTGCCGCGGCCCGGTCCACGACCAGTTCCAGCGTCCAGCCGTCGTCCCGGAGGCGCACCTCGTCCACGTCGGCCCAGTCGATCTGGAAGGTGGTGTGTCCGTCCGCCCGCATCGTCGCCCGCGACTGGGTGAGGCGCATCATCACGTCGGTCGCCTCATTCGGAAACTGCCACGCCACGAGAATTGCGATGCCTCCGGCGGCGAGCGAGGCGAGGCTCACCGCCAGGGTGAGCGTCCAAATGTCGGA
>CAZTDC010000426.1:0-3084 GCA_964612165.1 uncultured Salinivenus sp. | reverse complement strand
ACGGCCTCCTGCGCTTTGACGGTAAACTTCTGGAGATTCATGTGTGTCGGGTCGGTTCGTCAATGAAGTCAGCAAAATCAGCACGCGGTCGCGCCGGAATGAACGCGTCTGTCAGGCCAACGCGTCCGGCAGCGGGGTCAGGCCACCCTTTTCATGCACCCGTACACAGATCGAAAAGTGTACCAGCCTGCCAGACTATGACAGGATGACAGACATCCTCGCATCTGTGCCGAAATCCGGAGGTTGACGTGGAGTCTGCCTCCTCTGACTGATGTCTCCTTCATTCGGGCTGCTCCTTCTTTCAGATCTATATTCGAAATGCACATGAATCCACGAAAATAACGCGCTGCGTCACAGTTAGCAGGAACCAATGACGCACTGCGTTATTGAAGGAAGCGAGTTGCAAAACGTGGAGCCCTTTGCTCCAGAGATCCATTCTGCCAGTGCCATTCAATAATAGGAGAACTGCCATGACGGCCCAAGACACCAAGACGCCGACGAACGACCACGAAAACTTTGACCTCAAGAACCTGCCGAACGAAGTATCCGGCCGCGCGCGGGAGATCTGGCTGGCCGGCCTCGGGGCCCTGTCGCGTCTGGAGGAGGAAGGCGACAAGGTGTTCCAGACCCTCATCGAGCGCGGGAAGGACTACGAGGACAAGCGCCGCGAGCAGATCGAACAGACGACCGAGGACCTCCGCGATCAGCAACAGTCCTTTACCGAGGACGTGACGGAGCGTCTCGACAACGCGACGAAATCGGTCGAGAAGGCGGTGTCGGACACGCTCAGCGGCACGCTCGGGCGCCTCGGCGTTCCGACGCAAGACGAGGTGCGGGGGCTGTCCCGACGCGTCGGCGAGCTTTCCGAAAAGCTGGACGCGCTGTCCCAGATGCTCGACGCGCAGGAGACGGCCGTCCAGGAGCGCGTGTTGCACGTTGTGCCGGGCGACGACGGCTGGACGGTGACCATCGAGGGCGAGGATGATCCCGCGGGCACGCACGATACGAAGAAGGAAGCGGTAAGCGCGGGTCGCGAGATTGCGAAGGAGCACGCGCCCAGCCAGCTCATTGTCCACAAGCAGGATCGCTCCGTACAAGAGACCTTCTCGTACGACGAGGAGGACGTTGCGTAGCACCCTCAGGACAACCACGCGTTCGGAAGCGTGGAGTGAATGACGCGGCCCGTCCCCCATTTCTGGGAGGCGGGCCGCTTTTGTATTTGCGGATGGGAGCCGGCGGCCCCGTACGCCGGGCCCGAACGGTCTACTCCGGTTCCGAATACGAATACGACTTGTCTTTCCGCCGTTGATTCGTCCAGTCATGATTCGACGCGACGTCCTCATGCGACAGATCCGCCAGCTCGGGCAGGCGCTGGCGGAGATTATCACCGCGAGCCAGACGGGCCAGCCGAACGCCGTGCTCGAGCAGATCGACGAGGCCCTCCAGATTCACCTCGACGGCACGGCGGCCGACCTGCGGACGCTGCCGCCGGAGACGCTCCTCGCCATGTGTGAGGACGACGGCCAGTTCGACCCCGAGGCCGCCCAGACGCTGGCGCGCCTCCTGAACGTGCAGGGCGACGCCCACCGCGAGCGCGACGAACGCAAGGAGGCCGGTGCCTGCTTCGGGCGCTCCCTCCTCCTCTACCGCCGCCTGCTCCAGGAGCCGGACGCGCCGGTGTCGTGGAAGGTCGGGACGACGGTGGCCACCCTCACCGAGCGCGTCGACACCCTGCCCGTGGACGACGACACGGAGGAGGCCCTCGACCGATTCCGCAACGGCACTGAATAACCCCACCACTCGACACCCAATCCTCTAACCCTCAACTCTCCAACACTCAACCCTTCAACACTCACCCCTCCACCGCTTGCCCCTCCGGCACGCGGAACTGATACGAGGCCAAGTCGCGGTAAAGCCCTTCCTGCTGCACGAGCGCCTCGTGCGTGCCCGTCTGCACGATGCGGCCCTCGTTCAGCACGAAGAGGCGGTCGGCGTTCTGCACCGTGGACAGGCGATGGGCAATGATGAACGTGGTGCGCCCGTCCATGAGCCGCTCCAGGGCATCTTGGACCAGGGCCTCCGAGGCCGAGTCGAGGGAGGACGTGGCCTCGTCTAACAGCAGCAACCGCGCGTCGCGAAGCAGGGCCCGAGCGATGGCCACCCGCTGGCGCTGCCCGCCACTGAGCTTCACGCCCCGTTCCCCCACCTCGGCCGCGTAGCCGTCGGGCAGGTCCACAATAAAGTCGTGCGCGTTGGCCGCCCGGGCGGCTTCCTCAATCGCCTCGTCGGACGCGTCGAGCCGGCCGTACCGGATGTTCTCCCGGATCGTCGTGTTGAAGAGGTGCACCTCCTGCGACACCGCCGCGATCTGGTCGCGTAGCGACTGCAGAGTTACGGATCGCAGGTCGTGCCCATCGACGGTGATGCGGCCCGCTTGCGGATCGTAGAAGCGCGGGAGGAGGCTCACGAACGTGGACTTGCCGGCCCCGCTCGGGCCCACGAGGGCTACCGTTTCCCCCGCCGCCACGTCGACGTCGATGTCGCGCAGCACCGGGCGGTCCTCCTCGTAGGCGAAGGTCACGTCCTCGAAGCGCACGCGCCCCTCTACCCGCGGCAACGGGATGGCGTCGGGGGCGTCCTGCACGTCCGGCTCCGTCTTCAGCAGTTCGAAGAGGCGCTCCGTGGCCCCGGCGGCACTGTTGAAGGTGCTGTAGAGCCGGGACAGGCCGCTCACGCTGCGCGCAATGTTGAACGCGTAGAAGACGAACGCCACGAGGTCGCCGGTGGTCAGCCGACCGGCCAGCACCTCGATGCCGCCGTACCAGAAGATGGCCACGAGCGCGCCGAAGAAGAGCATGCCCACCGTGGCAGAGAAGAGCGCCGAGACGAGGACGCGATACTTCGACTCGGTGAAGAGGTCTTCGACGGCGTCGTTGTAGCGTTTCACCTCGTAGTCGGAGCGAGCAAACGCCTTCACGACGCGGATGGAGGCCAGCGCTTCTTCGGCCACGGCCGTCGTGTCGGCCAGCCGGTCCTGGATGTCCCGCGACAGCTTTCGGATTTTGCGGCCAAAGTAGACCGCGA
>CAZTDC010000425.1:0-3093 GCA_964612165.1 uncultured Salinivenus sp. | reverse complement strand
CCCAACGCCGCGGTGAGCCAAACGATCGGAATCACCGAGGTTCGCATCACCTACGGTCGTCCCCATGTCCGCGGACGCGACATCTTTGGCGGACTCGTGCCCTACGACGAGGTCTGGCGGACCGGCGCCAACGAAGCCACTACGTTCTCCGTCTCGTCGCCGGTCCAGATCGAAGGCAAATCTTTGGACGCAGGCACCTACGGCTTCTTCACCATTCCCGGCGAAGACACCTGGACGCTGATCTTTAACGAAAAGGCCGAGCAGTGGGGCGCTTACAACTACGATTCGAGCCAGGACGCCCTCCGCGTAAAGGTGGAGCCGGAACCGGCGCCGAGTCGAAAAATGATGTCCTTCTACATTCACAGCGTCACGGACACCTCGGCCACGGCCTTTCTCCACTGGGCGGAAACCCGAGTGCCGTTCGACATCTCCGTGAACACGACGGACATCCTTCAGAAACGCGCCGAGAAAATGGTCTCGGAAGCCGACGAGTGGCAGGCGCCGCTCCAGTACGTCGGGTATGCCCTCGAAAACGACGTCCTTCTCCGCGAGGCGCTCACCTGGGTGAACCGCTCCATTGAGCTGAAAGAGACCTTCCAAAACCTCCGCATGAAGGCCTACGTCCTGGCGGCCACCGGCAAACACGGGCAGGCCGTCGAAACGGGGAATGCGGCCCTGTCGAAAGCTGAAGGCATGGAGGAGTCCCCCAATGGAATGGAGGAGCTTCAGAAGAAAATGGAAAGCTGGAAGTCGATGTAAACGTCCACTCGGTTTCCATTCTCCAGAGGCTCCGTTCATAGCTTCCCCCCTTACATGCGATCCCTTACCGCCGCCGTTGCTGCGGTCGTCCTGCTCGCGAGCGCCTGCCAATCCCCGTCCCCGTCCTCGGAGCCGCCCTCGGCCCAGGCCGTCGTGGACAGCGCGGTTGCCGCGCATGGGGGCGACGTCCTCGACCGTGCGGTTGTCTCCTTCGATTTCCGGGGCGATGACTATCGCATTCGCCAGGACGAGGGGCGCTACCACTACCGCCGCACGTACGCCGATTCGTTGAACCGCACCGTGACGGAGGGCCTCACAAACGACCAAACCTACCGGGTCGTGGACGGCGATACGGTGTCTATGTCGGAGGAGGAGAAAGGCGCCGTGGAGACGACCGTGAACTCCGTCACCTACTTCGCCTTGCTGCCCAGCCCGCTCGACGACCCGGCCGTCCAGCCCGCGTACAGCGGCCGGGACACCCTCGACGGCGTGCCGTACCACCGCATCCGGGTCACCTTTCGTAAGGAGGGCGGCGGCAAAGACTGGCAGGACGTGTTCATGTACTGGTTTCGCCAGGACACCCACGAAATGGACTTTCTATCCTACGCCTTCGGCCTTGCGCCCGACGACGAGGACACGGGCACCCGCTTCCGGGAGGCCTATAACGTGCGCCGCATCAACGGCGTCCGCGTGGCCGACTATAAGAACTACACCTCCGATACGCTTGCGACCGATCGGATGCACCTGTATCCGGACCTGTGGGCGAAGGAGGCGTTAGAACTCGTCTCCCGCGTCGAGATCGATAGCGTTGAGGTCCGCCCCCTTCCGCCCGACGCGTAGCGCCCTTGCTCGCCAGTCTCCCTCCGACATGCGATCGGCTCCTCCCGGCTGTTTGTCGCTCCTTGTCCTCGGGCTCGTCCTGCTCCTGCCCTTCGTGCTGGCCAACGCGATGCTTGCCGCATTGGGCAAGCTGGGCCTCGGCCCCACGAGCTCCCTTCTCGCGGCCTTGGGCATCTTTTTCGGAAGCACCATCAACGTGCCGGTGACCCGAGTTGAGCAGACGGACACGGTGGAGTACATGCCGAATCGGCTGCTGGGACTCCACCGGCTGTTGTCTCGTCCCCTGCAGCGCCGGACCTACACCGTGATCGCAGTCAACGTGGGCGGTTGCCTCATTCCCACGGCGATAGCGGGCTATCAGGGCGCGCGTCTGGCCGTGCAGGCCCCTTCCGTACTGCCCGCCGCCGTCGCCGCTCTCCTGATCAACGTGGCTCTCTGCTACTACGTGGCCCAGCCGGTGAAAGACCGGGGCATTACGATGCCGCCCCTCGTCCCCGCTGGGGCCGCTGCCATCTGCGGCCTCGTTCTCGCACCGGAGTGGGCCCCGCCCGTCGCCTTCATGGCCGGCGTGCTCGGTCCGCTCATCGGGGCCGACTTCCTCCACCTCGACGACATCGCGGAGATCGGCACCGGCATGGCCAGCATCGGAGGCGCCGGCACCTTCGACGGCATCGTGCTCTCGGGCCTCGTGGCAACCCTCCTGGTGCCCGGCGCCCTGTAAAATCTATGCTCCACGGTTCCCGCTTGTGCTGGCTCCCCTCGCCCGGCCGTCTTCCCGGTCGGAGGAATGCACGACTCCATCAAGTCCCTTCACCTCAGCGACGGGCAACTTGTCCTTTAGACCGATCACGGCCGGTGGCTGTAACACTGTCTAATACAAAAAAGCCCGTCCCGACGACGTCGGAACAGGCTTTTTAGCGTACGAATCGCCCCGATGGAGCGGGACGATGTCGTTTCGCTACAGCACGTTGGAGCTGGCGCCGTCCGTGCGTCGCACGTTTATGGCACTGATCCCCTTGTCTGTGTTTTCGGTTTCGTACTCCACCGACTCGCCGTCGCGGAGACCATCTTCCCAGTCCATGCCACTGACGTTGTTTCGGTGGACGAAGACGTCTTCACTGCCGTCCTGCGGCTTGATGAATCCGTATCCTTTTTCGCCGCTGAACCACTTTACTTTACCACGTTGCATATAACAGTCCCTGTTTTGTTGGTGCCTCCCCTTCCAGGGCCCATCCGGATCGAAACGGGGACGTTCCTGTCCAAACCGGCGCGTTGGGGGACGCGTGTTGTGTTGTAGGCCCCTGGCACGCCCCATGCCCTCACGCGGTTCCCGATCTCCGTCACTTTTTCTGCCCTCCCCTGTCGTTCGTGCTCAGTTCACGGGGACTGCACCATCTGGGCGAATCCAACTCCCTGAGG
This sequence comes from uncultured Salinivenus sp., assembly GCA_964612165.1. Lineage (GTDB taxonomy): Bacteria > Bacteroidota > Rhodothermia > Rhodothermales > Salinibacteraceae > Salinibacter. The sequence continues at coordinate 75 of CAZTDC010000425.1, read as the reverse complement.
GGACGTAAGGGAAAATGTAAACACAGGCCCGTAGCTCAGCCTGGATAGAGCATCGGCCTTCGGAGCCGAGTGTCG
>CAZTDC010000424.1:0-3099 GCA_964612165.1 uncultured Salinivenus sp. | reverse complement strand
TCATTCCGAACCAGTACCTCCACGAGAACATGACGACGAAGGACGTGGCCGATCGGGCCGAGGACGTCCTGCCGAACGCATCGGTCCGCCTCGTGGACGACGCCGGCCACCTGCTCATGCTGGAGCGGCCGTCGGTCTTCCAGGACGCCCTTCGGTCATTTCTGGACGGGGACTAGGCCGCGGACGCAACAGCGTTCGTTTCCGGGAAGTGGGCTATTCAGGATGCTCGTTCCTCCTTCAACTGGACGAGTGTGAGCGGACAGTAGGAGCGATCCGACACTTCCCAAAAAGAAAAAGGGCGGCCCGTTGCCGGACCGCCCTCCCGGAGGCCTTCCTTGGAATCCGATCCAACTAGGCAAACTGGGCCTCTTCGGTTGAGCCTTCCATGGCACCAGTGCTCGTCTCGCCACCGGTAATGACGGTTTTGACCTCGTCGAAGTACCCAGTGCCTACCTCGCGCTGGTGCTTGGTGGCGGTGTACCCGTCCTCCTCGGCCTCAAACTCGGCCTGCTGGAGGCGGGAGTAGGCCGTCATCCCCTCCTCAGCATAGCCCTTGGCAAGGGTAAACATGCTGTGGTTGAGCGAGTGGAAGCCGGCCAGCGTCACGAACTGGAAGGTGTAGCCCATCTCGGCCAGCTCGCTTTGGAAGCGCGCGATCTCGTCGTCGGAGAGGTGCGCCTTCCAGTTGAACGACGGCGAGCAGTTGTACGCCATCATCTTGTCCGGATACTCTGCGTGGATGGCCTCGGCAAACGTGCGGGCCTCCTCCAGGTCCGGCGTCGAGGTCTCGAACCACAGCAGATCCGCGTACGGGGCGTAGGCCAGGCTGCGCTCGATCGCCATCTCCAGCCCCGCGTCCACCCGGTAGAAGCCCTCGCTCGTCCGCTCGTCGGAGGCGATAAATTTCCGATCGCGCGGGTCGATGTCGCTGGTGAGGAGGTCGCCGCTGTCCGCGTCGGTGCGGGCGATGAGGAGGGTCGGCACGCCGCACACGTCGGCGGCCAGCCGGGCAGCGGTGAGCACTTCGATGAACTGCTTCGTCGGCACGAGCACCTTGCCGCCGAGGTGGCCGCACTTCTTCTCGGCGGCCAGCTGGTCCTCGAAGTGGACGCCCGCGGCGCCGGCCTCAATGAGCGCCTTCATAAGCTCGTAGGCGTGGAGGACGCCGCCGTGTCCAGCCTCAGCATCGGCCACGATGGGGGCCATCCAGTGGGTGCTAAAGTCGCCCTCGGCCGCATGGAGTTCATCGGCCCGGCGGAGCGTGTTGTTGATGCGCCGTACCACGTCGGGGACGCTGTTGGAGGCGTAGAGGCTCTGGTCCGGGTACATCTGGCGCGACAGGTTGGCGTCGGCCGCCACCTGCCAGCCGCTCAGGTAAATGGCCTTCAGACCGGCCTTCACCTGCTGCATGGCCTGGTTTCCGGTGAGCGCCCCCAGCGCCCGCACCGGCGCGTCCTCGTGGAGAAGGGTCCAGAGCCGGTCGGCGCCCATCTCGGCCAGAGTGTGCGTGATGTCGAAGGAGCCCCGCAGGCGAATGACCTGCTCGGCGGAGTAGGGGCGCTCGATGCCGTCCCAGCGGTCGTCCTCGGCCCACGATTGACGGAGGGCTTTGGCGCGGTGGTCGAGAGAATGGCCGTTCGATTGGTTGTTGGTGGTCATGGTCTGGGTTGAGGTCTTAGTGAACGGGCGGTGTGGGGCCGCCCGAGAACGAATGCGCACCGTCGTCGGTCGTCGTCCACGGTTCCACAGGGGGGAGAGCGATCTACGTCTCGACGCCGCAGAGCTCGGAGGCCTGAGCGAGAAAGGGACGCATCTCGTCCTCCGTAAAGATGGCCTGGGCATCGGCGGCGGCTTGCCGGAAGCGCTGCACCTGCTCCTCGACAACCGCTTCCGGTGCATCGGCGAAGAAGTTGCGGGCCTCCTCGACGATTTTTTCCAACTCCTCGTCGAAGACGCGGCTCACGAGATCCTCGGTCACCTCCGTGCCGTCGTCGAGCGTCACGCCGTGGTGCAGCCACTGCCAGGTCTGGGCGCGGGAAATCTCAAAGGTCGCGAGGTCCTCCATCCGATTGTCCCACGCCACGCAGCCGAGGCCCTGGTTCCAGCTCTTCATGTAGCCGATGGACACGCGCACGTTAACGCGAATGCCGTCGACGGTCTTCGGACCGACGTCGCCCTGCGGCAGCAGATTGGGGCGTTCGGAAATGTCGGGAATCACGTCGAGCTGATTCTTCTTTCCTTCAGCATCCAGCTTCTCTTTGAAGGGCTTCAGGGCCGGGCCGATGAAGTAAGGGTGTGACACCCAGCAGCCGTCGTGTCCGATGGCGGCCTCGAATTCCTTGTCCTCCACGACGCCGGCCATCTGCTTCTCGCGCATCTCCTCGGTGCGACCGGGCGTCTGGGGTGCCATGCCGCCCATGCCGAAGGCCCCGTGCTCGTGGCACACTTTGATGAGCTGCTTCACGTACATCTCCATCCACGGGCGCTGGATGTCGATCCAGTTGCGGTCGGCCAGGACGCGATCCTCGTGCTCCTTGAGGACTTTGATGTCGGAGAAAATTTTGTCCCAGCGGCCGCCGTTGAGGCCCGCGGCGTGCTCGCGGAATTCGTAGAGGATCTCCTCCATCTGGAAGGCGGCGGGGAGCGTCTCGATCAGGAACGTGGCCTTGAAGGTACCGACGGGAATGTCGAGGGCCTCCTGAATGCCTTCGAAGAGGCGGTTGAACCACCGGGCTTCGAGGTAGTGCTCCACCTTCGGCACGTAGTATTTCGGCGTCTTGCCCTGCTCGATGAGCGTGCGCGCCGAGTGGTACGCGACCATCGCCAGGTCGAGAAGGGCCCCGGAGACCGGCGTGCCGTCGACGCGGAGATTCGATTCGTCGAGGTGGAGGCCCCGGATGCGCACCATGAGGAGGGGCATGTCGTCCGGGTCGAGGGTGTACTTTTGGTCGGGCTCGCCGTCGCGACCGGACTTGGTGTAGGTGAGGGTGCCGCTGGCGGCCTCCCGCACGTTCTCGACGCCCTGCATCACGTTGTCCCAGGTCGGCTTCATCGAGTCCTCGAAGTCGAGCATGGCGGCGTCGGCGCGGTCGCCCTGGT
>CAZTDC010000423.1:2846-3112 GCA_964612165.1 uncultured Salinivenus sp. | reverse complement strand
CGCGGTGCATGACCCTTCCCATAGCCAGGCATCCCCAACCCACAGGCCAGTGATACTTCTATCGGACCACGGTCAATCGCTGGGTGCGCATCCTGTTCTCCGTGCGGAGACGAAGGAGATACGTTCCACTGGAGAGCTTATTCCCTTCAAGCGAAACAACGACCTGCTCTTTTGGCGTGGGCGTTCCTTTATAAAGGGTCGCCACTCGCTGACCGAGAAGGTTGAAAAGGCTGAGCCTGGTAGGCGTCGCCTCCTTGGTAACAAAA
>CAZTDC010000423.1:524-2836 GCA_964612165.1 uncultured Salinivenus sp. | reverse complement strand
CTGCGAGGGCCCAGAAACTGGATGAGGGGACGGAGGGGAAAGGTGTAAACCGTCTTCCACCCCAATTACAACCGAAACGACTTTTGAGGGAGTCTCTGAGCCATCAAGATCCGTCTGGACAAGACGAAAATCGTAGGTTCCTGGTTCAAGGTCGCCAAGAGTAAACCGATAGTCCTGAGGCTCACTCGTAGTCCCCCCCGGTGCAGCACTGTCCACAAAACCATCGCTCTTCCAGGACTTCGACGTTCGGCGATGCTGAATAGTAAACCCGGAATTATTCTGTTCGGAAGCCGTCGTCCACGAAAGACGAACTCGATTCTCACCGACCTTGAAGGCGTCGAAAGACATCATCTCGACGGGAAGCGATCCCTCCTGAATCCGCCCATTCTCATAACTGACATTGAGGGATCCATTCTCATCTTGGATGTCGCAATTCGGCACATCGAAGGAGACGATTTGCTCTCCTCCCCCGAAGGTGAATTCGAGAGTAAAGAGAGCTCCACCATCAGGCAACGTGATTGCATCATCCGACGTTGTAACCCACCCGACCCGAATTTCCCCCTCTTCCGGTTGGCTCCAATCGAGATCAGCACTGTCAAGTTGATCAGTGAAGTTCTCGAAATCGAGGCCACTGGGATCGTAGTTAAGAACCAGCTGAATAAGTTCTACCTCGCTCTCAATATCCTCACTCCTAACGGACACACTGACCTGATCTCCAACCGTCGCGTTTCCCACAGACTCAACGTATACCGTTCCACTCTGCCCAAATGCGCTCTCCGGCAGAAGCAATGGAAGCAGGAGGAGAAGGAAGATCCAATGAAGCCGACCCGTACAAGGAAGCCCAGTCATGGGGGGACCTCTCCAGGCATTTCAAAAACAAGAGAGCCGACTCACTCCCAGTCGGCTCTCCATGCTCGTACGTGTAGAGGGGAGGACACTGTGCCTTACCTGACAACCGTCATGCGACCGGAATCTTTAAAGATGTCAGATCCAGTATCTACCTGAACACGATAGAAGTAGGTGCCCGAAGAAAATTCATCCCCGTCAACCTTAATAGCCTGCTCGGTACCGGGGCTGAGTTCGGACCGCTGAGTCCGCACAAGCTGGCCAAGAGAGTTATAAATCTTGACGGTTGCACGGCCCGATTTCGGAACGTCAATCCGAAGGGAGGTCGTCTGCCCAAATGGATTCGGACTATTTCCATGCAGAGCGAACTCATCGGCAGCCGTGCTAAATTCAGGCATTTTCAATGCCACGTTGGAGAGCGATGATCCGCGAGGACCAACCAATTCACCACCTACCTCCTCAATCTCAAATTGCTCACCAGAAGCCGACTCGGACGCGTGGAACTTAAGAGTCATAAGCTGATCCCCCGACTGGAGGGACAAGGGATCCTTGCCGGCTTTTTTGTCAAACCAGCCAAGAGTGACAGAACCATCCTCTGTATTTGACTCAAGGTCCTTATCGACACCCTCAATTCCTTTGAACTGGAAATGCTCAGAGGAATAATCAAAGGACAACTGAAATGCCCCTATGTCAACGGATTGGTTAATTCGAACCGGCACCTCAAACGAGGATCCTGGTTTGATGGGCACATGGACATCGGTGCTTCGAATCGCAAGGGTGGTCGACTTGGACAAGGAGGTAGTCCCCGACAGGCAGTCACTCCCGAAGCAACCGTCGAGAGTGACATCTCCGGCAGGGGCGTAGGACAGATCGCGGTCAACAGGTTGTCCATTGAGCGAAACAGATGCCTGCTCGGATACCACCTTACCGGTGTCAAACTCGAAGATAAAGGGTGAAAAGAACTTCTGATAAACACTGAAGGCGTCAGAAATATTTACCTCTCCATCCGCATTGACGTCGCCGACTTGCTTTTGAAATGGTGTAAGGATAGGAGTTCCACTTACACTGTAATCGAATATATCAAGGACATCACTGAGATCTACACCTTCAACAGATCCAGGGACATCCGTCACCTCAAAGCGATAGTTCTCGTCATCCGGGACTCGAACTTGGTAATCCCCGTTGGCCTTTATCAGTCCGGTGTTTGCCACATTTCCCTGGTCGTCGAAAACAGTTACCTTTGCACCATCAACGGCTCCCTGACTGCTGCTCTCATTCGAGGTATTTCCTTTAATTGTGACGAGGCCCTTGGGGGCAGAAACAGCGACTGGGTTGCCGTCTGAGTCGGTGGCATCCACGTTTGAAACTCCAAGAAGTGGATTCTCAATAACATCAGTCGCCTCAAGCTCAATCTTTACGAGCGACCCCTCTTGCAGGATACTGCCTCCTTGATTGCGGATACCGAT
>CAZTDC010000423.1:0-514 GCA_964612165.1 uncultured Salinivenus sp. | reverse complement strand
GAACTACGGAAATCCGGATCACTCAAAATATCACCTGGTTGAACATCCTTGACAATGAAGTCCTCAGGAGTAAAGTCAAGAGTGAGAGTGGCACGCAATAGATCCAGGATGGAGAGAAAGAGAACTTCCAAAACAACCCGATCACCAGGGTTCAAGGAAGCAAGGTCAGCAGAGGTATCAAAGGCCCAGTCTGAACGATCAGAAGGAGCAATATACGACGTATTCGTAGTTTCAAAAAAGGATTGCTTACTCGCAGTGATCTTAACATCGCGGGTGGTCCCGTCAAGAGAGGAATTTGAAGTAGTGTACGTCAGTTGATACCGACTTCCCAGTTGTTCTGAGATCTCACGATAGATATCTTCGAGGTCACTTGGATTCGGGGCCTTGAAGAACCTTCCTCCCGTTTTATTTGCAATCTCTTTAAGTGGACTTTCGTTCGGGGAGTTACCAAGTGCGATCGTATAAACCGGAACCCCTGCCTGATTGGCTCGATCCACCACGTCGTCCACGTTAT
>CAZTDC010000422.1:0-3113 GCA_964612165.1 uncultured Salinivenus sp. | reverse complement strand
TCACCGAGCTGACGCCCCTCGAATCGAGCCTCGAGGACGTCTTCCGCGAGCTCACAGAAACCCCGGCCGCCCCGGTCGACGCGGAAGCCGACACGCCAGCGAGGGAAGAAAAAGCCGACGGGTAATGTGTGACCCGTGAGACGTGAAGCGTGACTCGGGAATGGACTTCGTTGGGCACGCTTCACTTCATCACGCATCACTCAATCACGCATCACTCATCTCCGACCATGCACGCCGTCTGGACGATCTGCAAACGCGAAATCAACGCGTTCTTTGACTCCCTGACCGCCTACGTGTTGCTGATCATCTTCCTTGCCCTCAGCGGCACGTTTACGTGGCTGTTCGGGCAGGGCGACATCTTCTTCAGGGGCCAAGCCTCCTTGCAGACCTTCTTCCAGGTGGCCTTCTGGACCCTCTTCTTCTTCATCCCCGCCGTGACGATGAGCATGATCGCCGAAGAGCGGCGCAGCGGCACGCTCGAACTGCTAGCCACCAAACCCATCGAGGATCTCCACATCGTGGCCGGCAAGTGGCTGGCCGCCTGGGGCCTCGTGGCCATCGCCCTCCTCTTCACGCTCCCCTACTACATTACCGTCGCCCAGCTCGGTCCCATCGACCACGGCGCCACGATCAGCGGATACCTCGGCCTGCTCCTCATCAGTGCCGTGTACGTGAGCATCGGCCTCTTCGCGTCGAGTCTCACGAGCAACCAGATTGTCTCCTTCCTGCTGAGCCTCTTTATCGCCGTGTTCGTGCACATGCTGTTCGGGCAAATGAGCTCGGTGCTGCCCGGCATCGCGGCCAACGTGGCCGAGTTTCTCGACCTGCAGCAGCACTTTCAGACGATGGCGCGCGGCGTGATCGACGCGGCCTCCGTGCTGTACGCGGGCACGCTCACGATCGTCGGCGGGCTCGCCGCCACCGTCTCCCTCAAGAGCCGAAGCTGGCACTAGGTTGAAGTCCGGAAAGAGCACAAAGAGTGGAGAGTGAGGAAAGAGCTGGTTCCGGACGTCCCCTCCTTCCTTCTCGTTGTTCTGAATTCTGACTCTCGAACGAGACGCTTTCTTTCTCCCATGTCGAACGCATTCGCAGGCTTTCTTGCGAACCGGCGCGAAGCCATTCTCCAGGTGCTGCTCATTGCGGGCAGCCTCATCGCCCTCACCTACACGGTCAACCAGTTCCTCTGGCAGGCCGACCTCACGGAGAACAACCGCTACACGCTCGCCAGCGCGAGCTACGACATCGCCACCAACCTGGAGGACCCCGTCACGGTCAAAGCGTACTTTACGGGGAATCTTCCGTCGCGCTTCGGGCGCACGAAGGAGGAGTTTCGCGCGCTTCTGGATGAGTTTCGGGCGGCGGCCGACGGCAACGTGGAATACACGTTCGTCAACCCCAACGAAGGCGACGAGAAGGCCCGCGAAGCACAACAGGCCGGCATTCGGCCGATTTCCATCAACGTGCGGGAGCAAAACCAGATGACCCAGAAGCGAGCGTACCTCGGAGCGGTCTTCCAGTACCAGGACCAGCGGGAGGTCATCCCGTTCGTGGAGCCGGGCTCATCCCTGGAGTACACGATTGCGAGCACGATCCGAAAGTTTACGCAGGACAAAAAGTCTGTGCTAGGGGTGCTACAGGGTCACGGGGAGCCGTCCATGGACGCCATGCAGCAGCTCCGGGACGCGATGAAGGACCGGTACAAGCTGCAAAGCCTCTCGGGCGTGGACTCGACGGGCGTGCCCCCCAACGTGGACGTGCTCCTGGTGGCCCGCCCGAAAAACGAGCTCTCGACGAAGACGGCGCTCGCCATCGACCAGTACGTGATGCGCGGCGGGCGCGCTGTCTTTGCCCTAAACCGAACCCGGACGAACATGCGATTCGGCCGGGCGAGCCCGAAGTCGACGGGGCTGGAGCCGCTGCTCGACACCTACGGCCTGCCCATCAACGCGGATCTTGTGCGCGACCGCAACGCCAGCGCCGTCCGCGTCCAGCAAAACCGGGGTGGGTTCCAGGTCGTGAATCAGATCCGGTACCCGTACATGCCGAAAATCGCAAACTTCTCCGATCATCCCATTACCCAGGGACTGGACCAGGCCGTCTTCCGGTTTGTCTCGTCGCTTGACACGACGAAGGTCGACACCTCGGCGCAGCTCTCGGTGCTTGCACGATCATCGGAGCAGTCCGCGAGCGCCTCGCTGCCGACGAACATCCGCCCGCAGCAGGAGTGGACCGTGGCTGACTTTTCGGGCTCGTCTGTCCCCATCGCGGGCCTGCTTGAGGGCCGGTTCTCGTCGGCCTTTGCCGGAACCGATACGCTGTCCGTGGAGCGCACCCGCAGCCCCGACACGAAACTGGTTGTCATCGGCGACGGCGACTTCATGGTCAACGGAACCGGCCAGCGCAAGCAGAAACTGCCGGAGGGCAACATCAACCTAGTGGTCAACAGCATCGACTACCTCGCCGACGACACGGGGCTCATCTCGCTGCGCACCCAGCGCGTGACGAGCCGCCCGCTCATGCAGATTTCGCCGACGACAACAACCCTTCTGAAGTACGTGAACGTGCTGTTTCCCATTCTGCTGGTCATCGGGTACGGACTGGTGCGCTACAAGCGCAATCAGGACCGCCGCCAGCGCTGGAAGGAGAAGGGCTTAGCCTCCGAGTAGTGGATTGAGCGCCCCATCGTTGCCGGCTGGGCAATCCGCCCGGTCGTGCCTCCGTTCCCCTTCGCGTTCCGAAACGTCGAATTCCGACCCCCGACCTCGTATGACGAACGCCACCAAGACCCTGGCGATCATCTTCGCTGGCACGCTCGCCCTGGCCCTCGCCACGTCGTGGAGCTGGAGTTCTTCCTCAAGCACCGCCTTCCAGGAGAAGCTCCTCGCCGTAGATACGAGCGCGGTCCAGGCCGTGCGCATCGAGCGCTCGAACGGCCCCTCGGTCCGGCTGGAGCGCGCGGACGGCGGCTGGGCGGTCGCTCCGCCGGACACGACGGCCACTTATCCTGCCAGTGCCTCGGCCGTGCAGGACCTCTTCCGTACGCTCCCCTCCCTCAGCGTTGGGGCCGTCACGACCCGGCAGGCGGACAAGCACCCGCGCTACGGCGTCGACTC
>CAZTDC010000421.1:0-3127 GCA_964612165.1 uncultured Salinivenus sp. | reverse complement strand
CCGTCGTGACGTGGCGCCTCGTCGTGGCCGTGGCCGCGACCGTTCTTTTCATCTGCGGATCTGCACAGGCCGTCGCTCGGCAGGATGCGGCTTCGTCGATCCGGAGCCATGACGACTCGACGACCGCCGATTCGCTCCACGCGCCGTCCCCGAAACCGCACTCTCCCCTGTCGCGATCGGCCATCAGTGTGTGGGGGGCAGGATCGGTACATCCGGGTGGAATCATCGGCAGCATTCCAAAGGGATGGGTCGGGCTCGTGGGCCTCCGGTACCACCGGCTCCTCATTCCCCCGTCAACAGAGGACGTAGCCCGCCACGACGCCCTTACGCTCACGTACACGGCCGACGCAATTCCGATTGCGGCGGTCTTCATTCCGAAAGGAACGCCTCCCGGCGCGGCCTCGCCCCTCGTACAGCCGGTCGCCGAAACGGGACTCTCGACCTTCGGCATGGGCGTATATCCGATTGGTATTCAGATCGGGGTTCGCCCGTCGGCCGCCCTCCGGCCCTTCATTGCTGGACACACTGGTCTCGTTTACTTTTTTGATCCAATCCCCGACGAACGCGGCCGTCACATAAACTTTGCCGCCGGGGTTGGGGGCGGCGTGGAAATTTCCCTGGCGTCCCGGACCACCCTCAGTCTGGGGTACCGGTATCATCACCTATCCAATGGCTTCCGCGGAATTATCAATCCTGGACTTGATGCGAACCTACTCTACATCGGCGTCGGGTTCCCACCCTAACCGCCTGTCCCGTCCCGTGTCGGGGCATGCTCGCAACGGGCAGTCGCCGGCGGTTGCACTGCTGAGTGCCTGCCTGCTTTTGCTCGCAGTGGGACTGTGGCCTGCGTCCGCCTATGGCCAGTCCTCCCCCCGTCCCCTTCGAGCAAGCGACCTGCTTGAGGTCGAAGAGATCCAGGAGGTGGCCCTGTCCCCTACGGGCCGCAACGTGGCTTACACGCTGCGACGAGCCGTGCCCGGTCCCGAGGGCACCATGACCGACCGGACGCGACTCTACGTGACCCCGTCGCACGGACGAGATGAGCCGCGCCTGCTCACGCGATCGCGGCGAGACGCGTCGCACCCCGCCTGGCACCCCGACGGGGGGCGGCTCGCCTTCGTTCAACCGGTCGACGGGACCCCTCAGGTGTTTATTCTCTCCTTGAGCGGAGGCGAAGCCTACCAGCTCACCGATGCACCGCATGGCGCGACCCATCCGTCGTGGAGCCCCAGCGGCGATCGCCTCCTGTTTGCCAGCGCCCTCCCCGAATCCGCCGTTCGAAAACGCTCGGAAGACCCGGCCCCTACCGACCGTCCGGGGCGTACGCCCCAGGACACAATGCGCCGCGTGCCCCCCGACACGATTCTCGTCCTGCGGCAGGCGCGCAGCCTCGAGCCCGTGGACACGCTGGCCCTGGGCCCCGAGGGCATCCGTTCGCCGGCCGACACCGCGCGGACCCTTCGCACGCCGGACGAACGCCCGGTCCCCGACAACCTCCCCGAGCTGACCATCGACAGCCTCCGCACCCTGTCGTCCGACAGCCTGTACGCGATCTTTGACCGCCTCCAGATCCGGCCCGACACGATGCTGGTCGACGCCGCGCCCGACACGGCGGCCACGCCCGACGGCGACCTCCTGCAGATGCGGCGCTGGCTCGATCAACAGTCCCGCCACACCGGCACGCGGGTCTTCACGCGCCTCCCCCCCAACGATGCAGACGATTCCGATATCGAATCCCGTGGTTCCCTCGATAAGCATGGAATGAACCCCACCTCCACCTACCGCCACTACTTTCTCGTGGAGGTGCCCAACGGCATCGCAAGCGGCACGCCCCCGCGCCCTCCGGCTCGGCCGGTGACGCGGGGCTACCGGTCCTACCACGACGCAACGTGGTTGCCCGGCGGCACGCAGATCGTCGTGAGCGCTCCCCCACCGACTCCCAACCCCCCCAGACGCCTCCAGGACCGGAGCCTCTACGTCGTCGACCTGCATCCCTACCGCCTCCAGCAACTCCTGAACATTGAAGGGCAGGTCCTCACCGACCCCCATGTGACGGGGGATGGCACCACCCTCGCTTTTCAGGCCCGGGACCGCTCGACCCGCAGTTACACACCCGCCGAGATTGGTCTGTTCGAGCTCGACGGGCGCTCGGACCCGCAACTCATTACCGCCGAATTCGACCGCGACGTATCCTCGCTCCGCTGGTCTCCGGACGGCTGGTACCTCTACGCTACGGCCCCGACGAAAGGGGGGCGTCCCCTCTACCGCTTTGCTCCCTTCACCCGCGGGGACACCTCCACCGCGCAGCGGCGCACCTCCCTGAAAGACGATTACAGCACATCCCGCGACACGTTTGCTCTCGATTCCTCGATGGTGCGGACGGCCACCTACCGCCGGGTTCTCGACGACGCGCGAACGGTCCAGGCCTTCGACGTCACGGACTCGAAGGCCATCTACGCCGCCGCCGGCTCCCAGAATCCGTCCGAACTCTACACCAACACCATCAGCTTTGAACGGGAGCGGCAACTCTCGTCCCATAATGCCGGATGGGTGTCCGGCCGCTCCCTAGCGCCCACCACTTCGGTCACGGCCCGGCACGAGGATGTGGTCGTTGAGGGACGCCTGACGAAACCCCTCGGCCTCGCGGACTCGCTGCGCTATCCGCTCGTCGTGCTTCCGCGTGGGGGACCGGTTCCGCTCCAGTCGTCCGCCCCCATTCTGTCCTGGTTCGAGCGGCACTATCTCGCGGGTCGGGGCTACGGCGTCCTGGAGGTGTGGCCGCGCGGCTCGGCCGGCTACGGCGACACCTTTCGGCGCCGCAACTTCCAGAACTGGGGCCCGGGCCCCGGCGGCGACGTGCTGGCCGTCACCGACTCGGTAGTGGCGCGAGACTGGGTCGATCCGGCACAGCAGGGCCTCGCGGGGCGGTCGTACGGGGCCTACCTCAGTGCGTGGCTCCTGGGGCACACCGATCGCTTCCGGGCCGCGGTGGCCCAGAGCGGCGTGTATGACCTGTCGACGTTCTTCGGGGACGGAGGCCCCTGGCCGCTCATTCCCGAACAGTTTGGCGGCTTTCCGTGGGAGTCGACCGCCGCTCCGCCCCCTGACCTCTTTATCCAGCCCTCTT
>CAZTDC010000420.1:0-3129 GCA_964612165.1 uncultured Salinivenus sp. | reverse complement strand
GCGTAGTGGTGTTGACGTTGAGATCACCGACGAGGAGTTTGAAGAGATAATAGACATTCTCCCCGAGGCTGGGGTGGATTCAGGCGGTTACGGCCGACCAGCCGGCAGCTAATGCCCTTACCCGCCGTACATCCGTTCCACCCACTCGGTGCTGGACTCCCCATCACGCTTCTGCCGCCGATCGTAGCACTCACCGCAGAGCTCGTGGGAGTCGAAGTCCGGCACGAAACTCTCGCCGCAGGAGGCGCACTCGCGGGCGTCGGGATCGCCGTCGAAAAGGTCGCCCTGGCGTTGGGTTTCCATGGGCTGAGGGGGCTGTGAGATACGTTATAAGGTTTGTACCGGCGATATGGGGTTGACGTTCTACTGCTCTCTGTCTATCTACAAAGATAGCTAGATAGAAAAGCAAATCTTCAACCAAGCATGCCTCACGTCATTGCCCTGCTGGCCGAGAAGGGTGGCAGCGGCAAAAGCACCATCGCCACGAACCTTGCTTGGGGGCTTCACGAGGACCATCACACGCTGCTGGTCGATGCAGACCCTCAGCAGACGGCCCTCGACTGGTCGGACCTCCAGGAAGAGGGCCCGCCCACGGTGAAGGTAGGAGAGGGGTCAGTGAGTGATATTCCCCGAATTGCCGCGGACTACGAGTACGTGGTCGTCGATGGAGCGCCGCGATTGACCGCTCTGACGAAGCAGGCGGCCCGCACAGCGGACTTGGTCGTCATCCCGGTCCATCCATCGGCCGCTGACATCTGGTCCTCTGAAGCCGTTGTGGAGCTTTGTGAGCGGTTCGGCACGGAGGTGGTGTTTTGCATTAGCCGTGGCATCGTGGGCTCCACGCTCACCGACTCGGCCCGCGAGGCACTTGAGACATTTGACGTACCGGTGCTAGATGGCACTCGCCAACGGGTCTCCTACGTCCGCGCCCTCAACTCCGGATCGTCCGTTTTGAAGTCCGGCGATAAGGCCGCAACTGATGAGATCCAAACGCTCGTATACAAGGTGCTCGAATATCTAGACAGATAGACAGATAGATAGATATGAGCAGTGACAACATGCCCGGTCGTGGGCAGAAGCCCACGCCCCGTTCCCTCGACGAGATGGAAGCCGAGGAGGAAGAGGAGCTACCTCCCATCGGCGAAAGCGGCGACGTGACGCAGTTGAACGTGCGCGTCCGCAAGAGCGTCCGGAAGGAGCTCGGGAAGCTCAAGCTTGAGCGCGAGGAGAACATCGAGGATATTGTTGACGAGGCACTGAGGGAGTACATCGACCGGCGCGGTTGAGAACCCACCCGCTCGGGCCGCCGTTTTACCAATGCTTCTAGAGGTCTCCAGCACGGAGGCTTCCGGAAGGGAGGACCCGCCGGGGGAGCAGATTGCCCAGACCGCCCAGTGCCCGAACTGCGGGCACGAGTTTACGGGCAACTACTGCCCGGAATGCGGACAGGAGGCGGACCCGTCTGCCTCGGTCACGGGCGTGATCGGCGGCTTTTTCCGGGAACTCATCGAGTTGGAGCACGGCTTTTGGCCGACGTTCGTGGGGCTGACCCTTCGCCCCGGAGAGGTTCTTCGGCAGTACCTGAGCGGGGTTCGGGCCGGGCTGATCAGTCCGGGGCGGTACCTCTTGGCAGCAGTAATCGTCGATGTCGGGGTAGACCAGTTTCTCGCCTGGATCGGGGCCAGCGATCTCCCGTGGGCCGAGTCGGAGGCGTCCCCCTCTTCGAACGGAGCGGAGGCCGAAGAGGGATTCGAGAAGGCGATCGACGTAGCCCTGGACCAGGTTTTTATTGTTCTCGAGGGACCACAGGCCCGAATCGCCGGGGTTCTGCTGGTGACGGGTCTGCTCGCGGTGTTGCTCTATCGTCCCTTCGGGGACGAGTTGGAGAAGATCGGCGAGGCGCTGGCAACAGGAAGCTTCCTCGTCGCCCACGCGACCTTTATCACCAGAGGGGCCGAACTTCTATACGTGGGGGCCGCGTCCCTCTACATAGGGCAACCCGCCGAAGGCCCGGACTTTTTTAACTTGGCGATCTTCTTCAGCTACATCGGGTTCGCGAGCTATCAGTGCTTCGGTCCGGGCTGGAAAAGCGTGCTGTAAGGAGGGTTTGCTGTGACCTGGGCCCTCGTAGAAACTCTTTCGGTTTTGCTGACTGCCGGAATCGTCTACGTGGGCGGGCTGGTCCTGCTGTACCCCGACCGTTATGCATCGTTGGAGCTAACCACCTTGAAGGTACTCGTAGTATTCGCCATCGGTGGCCTCGTCGTCGCAATCCCGCTTCTCCTGCACGCGGGGATGGAGTTGTACTACCGCCTGCGGTAGTGGGCCACGTCGCCTGTGTCCAACACGGTGGCACAGAAGTCGCAATTGGACAAGACGTTAGATTTTTGCGCCGCGTGTGCCCAGCAAGGCACACTCCGCGTGCCACGGAGCTACGGGCCGGCAGGAGCGGCATCGGCCCCTTTCTTTTTGTTTGCCACCCAGCGTGCCATGGCTGGCCTCGACTACCCGTTCGACTTCGAGTGCTCGAACTGCAAGTCCCGAACGACCATTCATCGGTCAGATGCCAGAGATATGCACCCCGATCCTGACAGCCTGCATGCCATCGAGATAACGCTTGAGGACCGAGGGTGGACTAGAGATGGGATCGATCAGCTGATCTTTTGCCCGGACTGCAGGCCGCGTGAGGCGTAGCTCATTCCCCAACAACTCCACAGCCCCGATGCCTACTCCAGACGATCCCGGCTTGCCAGATGGCTCCTCAGAAGGAAACCCCTCGGAAGGCAACGGCGCCGCCCGGGTTCCCCTCTCCGAAGCGATCAACGCCGTTCTCGACGTCTTAGACGCCTGTGCCGGCAACCTAGTCGCCGTCCGCCATCGGCTCCGCCAGCAGGAGCAGCCCGAGGAGCTCGATATCGACGAGTCGGAACTCCCGCGGCCGGATGAACAAGCCCGACACATCGCTGCTCGGCTCGAAGAATGTGCCGGGGCCCTCCGGAATTCCAGCGGAGAGGTCGGCGATCAGCCCGGATTGCCGCACGGGGAGTAGAGGTCGGTCTTGCCGATCAAGGCCGCCGGGCTTGACTGTAGTTCGATATGTTTGCACTTATGCAAACTATCAGAACCTAG
>CAZTDC010000419.1:0-3131 GCA_964612165.1 uncultured Salinivenus sp. | reverse complement strand
CCTCCTGGAACTCATTCCGCGCCGTCTCCAGGGTGCTTAGAGCTCCCTCAGCCTCGCTGGCGTCGTCGATCGGGCCCAATTCGTACTCCTCAAGCGCGTCGTTGAGGCGTTCGCGACAATGCTCCGCTTCGTCCTTTGCCGTTTCCAGAGCCGCCTGTTTCGCCTCGACTTCGTCGTAGGCAGCTTGCCACCGAGAGAGCCGCTCCAAGAGCACGGGCAGCGAAAGGGACCCCGCATCCGGGTCGAAGCCCAACTTCTCGGCCAGCCGCTGTCGCTCCTCTTCTAATTTCTCCTCTGTTGCATCAAGGTCCTCATACTCCGACTGCAATCGGGTCCAGGTGTCCTGTTTTTCGGCGGCCACGTGCGCTTTTCGGAGCCGATCGAGGAGAGCATCCGCGTGCCTCTCAACGGCATCCCTTTCCCACTCGGTCGGGGCTTCAAGCTCAAGACGTTCGTACTCTTGTTCGTGCAGGGGGCGTCGGCCCCTTCCCTCCTCTCCCTCCTGCCCACCACGCTGCCACTCGGCCACCATAATCAGTACGCCAAGAACCACGAGACCGATTCCTACAGTGGTCGACAGACCTGCCCCATAGACGGCCAGGAGTCCTCCACTGCCCGTAACGAGTAGTCCTCCGAAGAAAACCACCCAGCGGAGCCATTCCGATCCGGGCTTATCAGTCGTCTCTGGCAACTGGAGCCAGCGATGGAGATGCTTCAGGCCGTCTCGCAGCGCATCGATCGGCGTGTCCGGGTCATCTGCTTCGAAGAGATCTTTGGCTGTCTCGAACGCCCTCCGCTGCCCCTGAACGTCCTCGACGGCTTTGACGTGCGCCTCGATCTTCTCCAGCTCGGGAAGATCGATGTCGGCGGCAGCGTCCTTGTCTACGCCTGCGGGCAAGCGGTCCCATGCACTTTCCTCCTTCTCTTCCGCCTCCGTCACCCCCGAGCGATACTCTCGGGCCTTTCGTTCCTGTTCTCGGATGGTCGAAACGACCGCTCGAAGCTCTTCGACCCGCCCCTCTGAAAGGCCGTCGTCTGGAATCCGGCTCTCCTCGATCGTCTCTCGAGCGTTCTCAATCTGATGCTTGGCCTCCTGGATTTCGTTCTCTGCTTCCCTCAGATCCTCGCGCAGGGAATCGAGCTGCTCGTCTTCATCGCCCTGGACCTCGTCCATCACGGCTGGGAACTGGTCGTGCGCGGCCTCCGCCTCGCCGTGGGTGTCACGGGCGGCTGCCACTTCCGTGGCTTGCTCTAGGGCCGAGGCTCGCATCGCGGCCCGTTCGGCCTCCGCCTTCTTCTCGCGGAGGGTATCGAGCGTTTGCTCTCGGCGACGGAGGGATTCCTGTTTCCCTTTCGTCTCATCCCGCTTCTCGCGCAGATCTTCGACTGTGGTAGTGATCTGTGCGGTCCGCCGGTTCGGCACCTTAAACCCCAGCTCCTCGGCTGCTCCTTCTACGTCAATGCCGCCCTGTGCCTCTTTTAAAATGCGCTGGGCAAACGACTCCTCTTCGTCTCCGTCGCCCAGCAGGTCGTGTAGGTAGAGGTGGTAGCGCGGGCCGTGGGACGCGGGCGGAAGGGACGGGCGGCTCGCCGGGCTTTGGTCTCGGGTGTATCCGGGATTTTTGCCCTCCAACTCTACCCGCCAGGTCGAGCCGTCGAGGACAAACCGGGCCTCCACGATGGGAAGCTGGTCACCCAGGTGCTCGGGCCACAGCAGCCCGCGAATCGCGTGGGCAAGGGTCGTTTTTCCGGCGGCATTGGACCCATGAATCACATTGACGCCGTCACAGAGCTCCACCTCCAGACCGTGCTCGATTCCATTGAACCGGTTGACGCGAAGCTGCTCGAAGCGGAGAACGTCCGAGGAATGAGTTGACTGGGACGGGTCTTCAGACGTGGACATAGTTCGACGAAACGACGCATCAATTCCAAAGACAACTGCAATCCCTCAAGCCTCAATCTCGATTTGCCTGGAGCTCGTCCAGCAGAAGCAGGCCCTGCCGGTAGAGCATCGACCGGAGGTCTTCTCGGCTGGGCGGATCTCGCGTCTCTGAGTCGCGCCGCAGAGGCTCGTACCGGCTCGACTCATGAACCTCCCCTGCAGCCTTCGACGCCTCGCGAAGGACGCGCTGGACCCGATCGTTCTCCGCTTCTCCGTTTTCCAGCTTTAACAGCAGTTGGGCGAGTACGCCCGGCGGGTCGTCGGACCGTGCCAATTCGTCCAAGTCGCGGTCCGGACGGGTGTCGAGGTGGAAACTCTCTATGGTTGCCGAAACGTCATCGACCTCCCTCCGGACAGTCCCCACCATCTCGCGGAGCGTCTCCTCGATCTCGCGGTGCAGGGCCGTCCGCCCTTCAAACCGGAGACGATGTGCGACGTGACGAAGGTCGGGGAACTGTTCGCCTAATTCTGCTGCACGGTCCCTGAGCGCGTGGAGGACCGTTTCCTCTACGTCGTCTCCCGTTTCGCAGTCGGTGACATCCACTGCCGTCCCCTCATACCGAAGCGAGGCGAGCGGTACCTGCTCAGCCGACTCGTCCTGCCCGGACACCTCAACCAGCCAGGCGCCGTGCGTGCCCGATTCACCGGGGTCGAGAGGTTGAAGAGACCCGGGATACAGCTGCAACTGTCCCGCTTCTCGGTGATCGTTCGGCGCGTGGATGTGGCCCAAAAGCCAAGCGTCGACCGGGACTCGTGCGAGCGCATCCCGTCGAACGGGGGCGTACTGTCCTTCGCCCGACCCCGCTTCACAGTGCAGAACGCCGATCGTCGGCTCGTCGGTCTCCGCAATCTCCAAGTCGTCGAGGGGAGACGAGAGCACAGTGGGCTGTGGAAAGGACCAGCCCACAAATCGAACGGTCTCTCCACCTTCAGGGTCTACCTGGACTTCCTCCCAAGTGCCGCCCGGACCGAGCAGGTGAAACCCATCCGCATCGATGCCTCGGACGAGCCGGGGAAACGCGTCATGGTCGTGGTTTCCCGCCACCGCCACGATTTCGATGTCGCCGTCCAGAAGTTGGCGGACGCCGCGTTCGAGGGCGCCGAACGCTTCGTACATTTGATTTTCGGCGTCAACGATATCCCCGGTCAGGACAACAAAGTCTACCTCCCGGTTCAGGGCCGTGTCCAC
>CAZTDC010000418.1:0-3145 GCA_964612165.1 uncultured Salinivenus sp. | reverse complement strand
CCATGATTCTCCCCAAGCGCATGGTCTCGCTTCGCCTCCTCTCCGCTATCCTCCCTTTACTTCTTCTCGCGGCATCCCTCGCCCTGCCGGCCTCCGCCCAGCAGGTCCTCGTCCAGAACGGGGCTACCGTGAAGATAAGCAACGGCTCAGTGCTCAACCTGGAGGGTAGCACGATGGACCTCGGCGCCGCCGGCGCCTCCGCCACGCTCGACGAGACCTACACCGGCCGCGTCACCGGTGGCCAACTCACAGCTGTCCGTGTCCTGACCAGCCCTTCTTCAGCGGACCCGGCAGGGCTCGGAATTGAAATCACGGCCTCCGCGGACCTGGGGGACGTGACCGTCACCCGCGGCCATACCGTCCAGACCGCTTCCAACGGCAACGAGTCGATCGAACGCTACTACGACGTAAACCCCTCCCAGAACAACAGCGGCCTCAGCGCCGAGCTGGTCTTTTCCTACAACGACGCGGAACTCAACGGCTTCTCCGAATCGGACCTGGAGTTCTTCAAGTCGACCGACGGGGGGAGTTCCTGGTCGGAGGAGGGGATCGACAGCCGCGACGCGCAGAACAACACCGTCACCCTCAGCGGCATTGAGTCGTTGAGTCGATGGACCCTGGGCAGTGAATCGGCCCCCCTGCCCGTGGAGTTGGCCAATTTCGAGGGTAGGACAGTCGAGAACGGAGTGCGTCTCACCTGGCAGACGGCCTCGGAGACCAGAAGCGCCGGCTTCGAGGTCCAGCGACGGGCCGCCGGAAACGCGGAGGCAGAGTGGAATGAGGTAGGCTTCGTCGAAAGCAACGCCGAGGGCGGCACGAGCACCGAAGCAACGACCTACCGCTTTACCGACGAGGACCTGCCCTACGCAGCCGACGAACTGGAATACCGGCTGCGGCAGGTAGATGTCGGCGGGGCCGAGACGCTGATCGACCCAGTCTCCGTTGAACGGACGGTCGACCGGCTGGAGCTGCTCAGCACTTTTCCGAACCCAACCCGCGGGCGGGCCACCGTGCGCTTCGCAGTGCCGGAGCCCCGAGACGTCACCCTGCGGCTCTACGACGCAATGGGACGACGGGTGCAAACCGTCGCTCGCGGTCGGCAGAGGGGGCGAACAAAGACCCGGGTGGACCTCTCTTCCCTGCCGAGCGGCGCGTATTTCCTTCAGCTCGTCGCTGGAGACCAGACGCGCACACAGAAGCTGACGGTCGTGCAGTAGATGTCGGGCAAGACTATGTACTGACGGTTTGACCGAGTGCCGGGCTCTATTTCATGACCTCCGATCTGCCCCTCCGTAGCGCGTCCATCTCCCTGGAGGATCGGTGGTTGCTCTGGGCCCGGGCTCGGCTCTATCTCGATCGACTGGAATTGACGGGGTGGTCGCTCTCGGGGCGGTACCGTCGTTCGATTTCGCTTGGACGCATCGATGAGGCCGAGCCCACTGACGGTCACCTCACACTCCACCTTGTGGACGGGTCGTCGCTCCAGGTGCTGATGGACGCGCCACAGCAGTGGGCTTCTGTCATCGCAATGCACCGTGACGTCCGGGAGGGTGCTGAGTAGGCGCTCTAGTTTGAGGCCGGAAGGGCGCCCGGAGCCCGTCCAGTTTTCTACGGCCGACAACCTGGGGAAATGTAAAATGCAGAGGACCTGCTCTTAACCCTTAACCGTGCGCCCCCGCGCGCACCACCGTGCCAACACGCCAACGCGACGAACAGCTTTCCTGGAGCCCGATGCCCTCCCCGCAGGCGTCTGACGACCAGCTTGATCTGCCCGAAGAGGAGACTGCGACTCCGTCAGAAACCTCTGTCGAAACCATCGAGTGCCCCAACTGCGGGCACGAGTTTAGGGGGAACTACTGCCCAAAGTGCGGGCAGGAGGCGGACCCATCCGCCTCAGTCATCGAAGTAATCGGGGTTTTTTCGGGAGCTCGTCGATGTGGAGTACGGCTTCTGACCGACGTTCGTGGGGCTGACCGTCCGTCCCGGCGAGGTGCTCCGCGACTCCCTGGGCGGAGTGCGGGTGGGACTGAGCAGTCCGGGGCGGTACCTGCTGGCGGCGGTGGTCGTCGACGTCACCGTCGATCGGTTGTTTGCATGGTTGGGGGATGAGGATGTCCCTTGGGTCGATCCAGGATGCGCTTCCTCAATGGACAACCGCGCTGGTGGGGGCTTTGTCGGATCTTGGGTCTCTGTGGAGTTCTTTTCAGTGCTTGGCACCAGTCTGATTGGGTATGCCGTCGGGCTGGCTCTCTTGTCCCCGGAGGCGTATGAGATATCCGTTGCGACCATGACGGCGGCATTCGCCCTCTTCGCGTTCCCAATCCTCCTCCACGCGGGGGCAGAGGCCTACTACCGCCATCGGTAAACGGCTACGATCGGCACCGAAACAGTCGAACGTTTCGGATCTGTTGAGCGGTTTTTCAGCATTCCGGACTGCATCTTTCGAGGGCAGCCTTCGTTATAGCGTCCTCAGAATCTGTTTGGTGGATGGATATTAAGCCGAGACACAGCGGGCGACGGGCACGAACGGGCCCCAAACGAGCCCTGTAGCGGCGCTACCGGGCGAGTGCAGAACCCCTTCTGCCCAAGATCCGCGAAGTCGCAGGCCATAGACAGTCCGCCAAACAGATTCTCAGCCCTCAAATTGAAGCCCTTGTTGTCTCGTCGCACGTGCTCGACCGACTCCTCGGCCGCGTTCACGACACGAAGCACGCCGCGCCTGTCCTGCGCGGGTACCTCTGGTGGGGCATCCTCATCCGCTGCGTGCTACTCATTGCCCTCGGCACGCTGCTACTGGTAGAAGGAAACGTACTGGCCGAGTGGCTCCTCACGGCGCGCGTCCCCTTCGTGGAGCAGGCGGACGTGCAGGAGCTAACCACCATTTCGTATGGGGTCATTTTTTTCCTGCTGGTAAGTGGCGTGGGAATCCGGTGGACGCTCCTGCACCGGCTCGACGCCATCGAACGGTCCGCCGTGTCGGCCGATGCGTCGCCCCCCGACGATGGAGGCGTCTCGCCCACGCCGGTGGGGGCCACCGACTCGGAGGGCGATCCGTGACGTCGCCCCGCCCCAGCGATTCCTCCCGTCTCGATTCGCAATTGCCGTCGGGTTCGGGTTAGGTTGTCGCGGGGGAGGCAGAGGGGTG
>CAZTDC010000417.1:0-3171 GCA_964612165.1 uncultured Salinivenus sp. | reverse complement strand
ACGTCATAAGTAGCGTGTCGGAATTGGGGAAAAGAACCGCGTACGTCGGGATGAGGGCGATGCTATTATCGCACTCTCATCCATCCTGCGGGTCCAACATCCCCATTTTCTGTAGGAAGAGCCTCACAGAAGGCTCAAGTCCCCTCACACTCCGATCACGGTTTCTAACGACTCGATAACATTCACGCGCTCGGTAGCCGGTTACGCCCGCTTCTCGACCGGCGCAACCACGGGCAGACGAAAGCGAAAGGTGGTGCCCTCACCCACTGTGCTCTCGACCTCCAGCGAGCGGCCGTGGAGCTCCAGAATGGTTTTGGCGATTGCCAGTCCGAGGCCCGCCCCGCCCTTGTCCCGGTCCCGACTTTTCTCGACCCGGTAGAACCGCTCGAAGATGTGGGGTAGGTCGTCTTCCGGAATACCTGGGCCGGTATCCTGCACCTCCACACAGACCTCGCGCTGCTCGTTTTCCAGCCGGATGCGCACCCGACCGTTTTCCGGCGTGTAATGAATGGCGTTGTCAAGGAGATTGGAGAGGGCCCGCTCCACGAGACCAATGTCGGCCTTCGCTTGGGCGTGCTGCTCGGGCAGATCGGCCTGGAGGTCAATATGCTGCTCCTCGGCGCGGGGCTGGTACTGCATGACGACGTCCTGCACGAGCTCGGCAATCGGAAACGGCTCAATGCTGGGCTCGACCTGTTTCGTCTCCAGCTTTGACAGTTCGAAGAGCTCACCGACGAGATCGCTGAGGCGCTGGGCATTCCGGAGGGCCGTCTTCACGTACCGCTGGCGTTCCTCTGGATCGAGGGTGCCGTCCTTCATGTGTACCGTCTCGAGGTAGCCCTGGATGGAGGCGAGGGGGCTGCGCAGGTCGTGCGAGACGTTGGCCACCAGCTCGCGTCGCATGCGATCGGCCTGGCGGAGCTCCTCCATCGTTTCATCGAGCGTGTCGGCCATGCTGTTGAAGCATTCGGCAAGCTGGCCGATCTCGTCGTTCGATCCCTCGTCGATCCGCTCGTCAAAGTTGCCCTGCTCAAACGATGCGACAATGTCCTGCATGTGTCGCAGGCGCTGAGTGAGGCGTCGAAAGAGAAGCAGGCCCACCCCGGACACGACCAAAATGATGAGACCAAGGCCCGTGAGCGCGCCCTGAATGATGTAGCTGTCCCCGATCATCCCGGCCGCGGAGGCATATCGCTCGCTGCCGAGGATGACGTAGAGATAGCAGTTCTCCTTCCCCATAATTTCGATATGGGCCACCGAGAAGGGCTTTTGCTCTCCTTTCTGACGCGGATCGTCGCCCAGAATGGGAAGCTCGGCCCCGTCCATGAAGCGACGGACGGGCGTCATGTCCACCTTTTTCTGCTTGATCGTCGCCGAGGGCGGAGCGAACGAGGCTTTGACGGTTCCTTTCCGATCCAGCAGGTAGATTTCGATGCGCCGATTGATACCGGTCATATCCTTGATCTTGGCCCGGATGCCGGCGTGGTCGATACTGTCCTTCAGCAAGGGCTCGAACCGGGGCACCATTTCCTCCGCCAGCGTGCGGTTGAGCTTCTGCTCCACCTCGTCCGCATAGCGCTGCGCCGTACGCCCCCCGAGGACCGCAAGAACCACCCCGAGGCTCACGATGAGCACGAGGAAGAGCCCGGAAAGCTTGGCGTAGAAGCTGTTGAGCATGGGGCTGATGCGTGAGGCGTGATCTGTGAATCGTGATCGTGCGCTGAGGACTGGTTATGAAGAGGGAACTCAGCGTAAGACAAAAGGACAAAAACCCTCCGACCGGTTGTTTTTTCTACTTTCCTCCGACGAGAAACGGGAAGCGGAATGGAGCGACCATCACCATCAAGCACTCTCACGCAACACGTTTCACGCTTCCCTCAATCAAGCATCACTCGCCTCCAGCTCCTCGCGTTCGGCGAAGCGGTAGCCCACGCCCCACACCGTTTTGACGAAGCGGGGGGATGAAGGGTCGGGTTCAATCTTGTTGCGCAGTCGGTTGATGTGGGTGTTTACGGTGTGGCTGTATCCGTTGTACTGGTAGCCCCACACCTCGTCGAGCAATTCCTGCCGGCTGTAGGCGCGGCCCGGGTTGCGCGCAAAGAGGAGGAGAAGCTCGTACTCCTTGCTCGTGAGGTCTACGCTCTCCCCGTCGACGGTGACCTTGTGCTTCGTCGGCTCGATGACGAGGCCGTCATACTGGATCGGGGCATCGTCTTCTGACTGCTCCTGGGCGTTCTGGTCTACCTCCACGCGCCGAAACATGGCCTTCACCCGAGCCATCACTTCGCGGATGCTGAAGGGCTTGGTGATGTAGTCGTCGGCCCCCAGCTCCAGTCCCAGCACCTTGTCCACCTCCTCGGTCTTGGCCGTCACCATGAGGATGGGCGTGTGGCACTTCTCCTGCCGCAGGCGCCGGCAGATGTCGAACCCATCGGTCCCGGGAAGCATGATGTCGAGAATGATGAGGTCGTAGCTGCATTTCAGCGCGCGTTCCAGTCCCTCGTCGCCGTCGTCTACCACGTCGACCCCGTATCCCTCGTCGGTGAGATGGAGCTCCAGCAAATCGGCGATGTCGGCGTCGTCCTCGACGAGCAAGATGTGCTTCTCAGCCGCGGTCGTCACGATATAGCAATGGGAAATTCATTCGTAGGACGTCTTGTTGTTGTCGAAGCCGATGGGGGCAACGTTACGGAAGAACGCCTTCGATTTGTCGTGTTTCAATTTTTGTCGCAGGGAAGAATTGTACTTGAGCCGGGACAACAGAGTTCACCCCCGAAACGTGTGGGTGGTCCGTTCGTTGAGCGGACAGTTCTGCAATTCCCCCAACGGCCAGAGACGTGCAATGGCGCAGGAAACCGTAACGGACTGGACCCCGAGCTCGTGGCGAGCCAAAGAGGCCCTTCAGCAGCCCACCTATCCAGACGAGGCGGAGCTGGAGGCGGCCCTCGATTACGTCTCGAGCCTCCCGCCCCTCGTCACCTCGTGGGAAGTCGAAAATCTCAAAGAGGAGCTTGCCCGCGCCGCCCGCGGGGAGCGCTTTCTCCTCCAGGGCGGGGAGTGTGCCGAGTCGTTTGCCGACTGCCGGGCGGAGATGATCACGAGCCGGCTCAAGATCCTGATGCAGATGAGCCTCGTGCTCACCTACGGGCTCAACACGCGCATCGTGCGGGT
>CAZTDC010000416.1:0-3175 GCA_964612165.1 uncultured Salinivenus sp. | reverse complement strand
AGGTAGATCAGCGGCGTCGCGTCGAAGACCGGGCTCACAGCTCGTCGAGGTCGGCTTCGAGGTGGTCAGACGAGACCCACGCGTCGTCGGCGTCCTCGACGAGGTCGGCGAACTCCCAGACCGACAGGTCTGCGAGTTCGGCGGCCTTTATAAATGAAACGTCGCCGTCAGCGAAGCGCTCGAGCGCGCGCTCCGTGCGCCACGCCTCGAGCCCCTCGGAGAGGAGTTTCCGGACTGCCGTGCTCCTGTCGAGGCGCTCCTCGTCGAGGTACGCCTCGAGTTCGGCTTCGAGGTCCTCGGGGACGCGAGTGGAGATCGTGCCCATATTGTACACATAGTGTACGACATATACATATATTCCGGCACGGTCGGCTCGCCTGTTCCTTGGTTCGAACGATTCGGTCTCGGAACAACCATGCGTTAGCTGTGCTGTGCCTCCCGGCGAGAGCGGTTTTCGCACTATAAGCGGTGGTCTGAGGCTGAATAGGTCGAGGCGGACCTATAGAAAACTGTTATTTATCGTACAACGCGGTCGCAGACAATCAGAGCAAGTGCACGCGCAATCAGCAGATTCACTGATCTCTGAGGGTAAAATCGCCCATTTTCGACTAACACAGCACTCGCTGACACTGGTCGCAGAGTGACCGACTCCGAGACTTACCGCTCAGAAGACGAGTAGGGAGAAACGACGCACGCGATCAGTAGGCCAACGAGGGGACGGCCGCGTCAATGTTGACCTCGCGACTACCGAACCCCTGCATCGGCGATGTCACGCGTTCGTCCGGGTCGGGCTCGTGAGAGTGGTCGTCCATGTCTGACGGTGTGTGCGGAGAGCACATAACAGCATCTGAACGGAGCGGCGGATGCCGCCTCCAATCGGAGCGTTCCCGAGAAAAGTCGTCGGCGAGAGTTATCAGCCCTCGTCGACGGGGTACCGCAAGCGGAGCGCGATGTGGAAGGGCGAGAGCGGAGCCGTCTCTCGTGACGGGGTCATCGAAATGACCGATGACAGGGGGTGATGTCTGGGCGTGGACGTTCCGGCCGCACGGCGTGATCCGTGTCGGTGATCATCGATCAGGTGCCGACGACGACCCGGAGCGACCGCGGTGCTACGACCAAATGATCAGCAGGATCAGGTTTCGTCGTTCCACCCGGTGCGTCGCATTAACTCAGAGAGGATCAAAAAAGATCGAAATTCAGACCACGTTCGACGCGAATCTACCCGCTCAACCGCCGTCGATTACCGAGTGTTCGGACTCGAGTCCTCGGTTTCAGCAGTAACCGTAATTGTCCCGCCGATCTGGGCATCCTCGGCAAGTCCCCGAGTGTCGATTGCGATGCCGACGCTGTAGTTAGCAGCTCCCGGCGGCAGACCACCGGGACTGGCAGTGTTCGACTTCGTCAGGTCCGGGTCGTCTTCATCGTCGATGCCGCCAGCCGCCACCGCGTAAATCCCGATCGCTTCGTCCGAGGTCTCGTCGGCCGGATTGAACTCGATGCGGGGAGTGAAACTCACGTCCTTGGCCTGGTTTGCAATACCGAACACGCCGTCGAAATAGTACACCGAGTTAGTGTTAACCCCCTCGCCGGCCGGCCCGCCGAAGGAATCAGAACCGGCGTCCGCGTTGAAATTCAGCTCCACCTCACCGGCTTCGTTTAACGTCGCATACTGGCCATTTTGGACTTCACTGTTATCGACTACAAAGCTCATGTAGCCTTGCGTGTCGTTAGTGACGTTAACGTTCACTTGGCGGGTGGTGGTTGCCTGCGAGAAGGCACCCGTACCCGTCGCAGCTGCGCTACCCGTTGCCAATGCACCAGACCGATGACGAATTTGCGTCGTTCCATGGTTGGTCTACCTCTGTTACCGCACGCGACCCACGTCCGGGAGCACGGGACATCCCGTGTCACCCGGGGTCGCTCTACTTCACCCATGGGACGTATCCCATATCGTTATGAGTCGGCAGAAGACGTTCCCGCTCTAACTGAACGACTTCTGGAGTGGCTTGTATCCGGTTCTGGACCGGTCGATAACGGTTCTGGATGGGCCTGAAACGACTTCGAGGCCGGAATTCGCTGACACACCGCTCGTAGTCGAGTCCCGGATCATCGTGTCGCCTACACGATTGACGGCCCCTCGCACGTGCCGCGCGGGCACCTACGGCATAGTCCCGGTCCCGGCACCTACGGCACAGTCCCGGTCCCGTCGAATCAATCGGAAAGGAGAGTCGTCGGCCCCACTCGATACCAGTTTGAAAATGATACGCAAGCGTATCTCCCGGAAACCAATCGTCGGCCGATCCGCTTCCCGAGGCGCTGCTCTAAGAGTCTCCTCGTGTCGTCCCGAGTCGACGGTCGTCCCAGTCCGCGGGGAGGTTGCCGTCGTCCGTACTGCTCTTGTGGGGATTCACGAAGACCCGACCCGTCGCGGGGAACCGAACCGCTAGGAGGTTACCGGAGGCGTCCGAACCGGCGAGCGCGTGATTAAGCTTTTTTTCGGTATCCCAGTGGATATTTTTCAACGTTCTGGGCCCGTCGTTCCCGGTTCCGCCGTACCTGACTTCCACCTCGACCGTCCCGACGTCTGACGGGTCGGTCTCGGCGTTGCCGCCGCTGAAAATCACGTCGTCGATCCCGGACTCAAAGCCGCGAAGCGTAGACGAGCGCGTGTCACCGAACAGCTGCGCGCTGACGCTCCCCCCGACGCCCGTGACGGTGATCGTCACTTCGACGTCGACGGTCTCACCGGGTGGGACGTACGCGTCCGCGACGATCCGAACCCACTCTCCCGGTCCGAACGCGTCGTCCTCGTTCGCTGCCGGGTACTCACCGCTCACCGATCCGCGTTCGATCGCCACGCCGTCCTCATCGACATCGGTGAAGTCCTCATCATCGAGTTCCTCGTCGGGGTCTTCGGGGCTCTCGTACCGCTCGACGGTGACGTTTTGTAGCACCTCGTCGTCCACGGACTCGTCGCCGTACTCGTACTCGACGCCGACGAGCGCGAGCTCCTGGTTGTCGCCGAACTGGTTCCGAATCCGAATGAGGGTGATATCCTCGCCGTATTCGGTTTCTACGCCGTCGTTCGGCTTCTCGTACCGGAGATACGCGTTCTCGTCGTTTGCGACGTTCACCGACACCCCGCGCTCCGCTTCCATACTACTGAACGCCCCCG
>CAZTDC010000415.1:0-3175 GCA_964612165.1 uncultured Salinivenus sp. | reverse complement strand
TTCGCAGAGGACGAGGAAGAAGCGTAGCGGTTCAGGTTGGGACGTTGCCCAATAAACGTTCCAACGTTCAACCCATCAACGTTCCAACGCAATGATTGAGCTCTTCGTCACTGACATTGACGGGTGTCTGGCCCAGCCCTACGAGCCGTACGACCTGGTCGGGTTTTCGACCTTTCGACGGTTTGTTGATGAGGCCGGCTCCCCGCCGGCGGAGGACCCCGCGCCGGCCGTGTCCGTGTGCTCGGGGCGCTCGTATCCGTACGTCGAGGCCATCACACAGGCGTTGGGCCTCACCGTGCCCGTCCTGTTCGAGGGCGGCGGCGGGCGCTTCGACCCCGTCGCGGCCCAGACCACCTGGACCCCGGCGCTGACCGACGAGATCGAGGGCGAGATTGAAGCGGTCCGGCACTGGTTTGCCACGGAGTGCGTTCCAGGGACTCAGATGTCGATCGATCACGCCAAGCGCACGCAGGCGGGCGTGGTCTCGCCCGACCCCGACGAGATCACGGCGGTACGGGCCCGAACGGAGGAGTTCGTGGCCGAGAACGTGCCGGACCTCCGTGTCTTCTCCACAGAGGTGTCGGTCGACGTGGTGCCCCCCGGCATTACGAAACGCACCGGACTGGAATGGTTGACCGATCACCTCGGCGTAGAGATGGACGAGGTTGCGTACATTGGCGACACCGACTCCGATCTGGAGGCCCTCTCGGCCGCCGGCACCTCCTTTGCGCCGGCCAATGCCGATGAGGAGGTGCTCCGCACGGTCGACCACGTGACCGACGGCCCTGTGCTTGAGGGCGTCCTGGAGGCCTACCGTCAGTGTCTTGAATTGAACGACACCTGACTAGGACAATGGCTTGGGAGATGCTTTGGCCCTTTTATTTCGCCCAAAACGACCCACCCAAAACGCTTTCCAAATCAATCAAGGAAGTCTGGAGAGAGGCGGACCCGGTCAATGCGACCGCTCTTCCTTCTTCCCGGACGTGAGATGCTTTCTCGGACGTCATATCAATCACCGAGGATCGCCATGCACTTTGCGAAGTGCTCCGAATCGGTTGTGAATGCTTCCTTCAACGGGTGAAGATCCTGCATCCGGGAAGCTGCCTGAGCTCAAAAATACACAATCATCTTCGGTAGACGGTATTACTTAGCGAGGCACACGCCACGCACTCCTTCTTCGCTCGCGGTTCTCTCGCACAACTGCTGCACACGCCATGCGCAAAACGGGCCTGTTCCTCCTTCTATTGGGACTAATCGGGGTGGCACGCACGGCCCCGGCGCAGCTTGCTCGCCCCGTGCTCACGGAGTGGGAAAACACGAACACTCCCTCCCGAACCGCTGAGCGAGAGAGCCGCTCGCTGCAACGGGCAGGTCCCCCGGCGAACGTCGCCCTCGCCCACGTGGTTGGGGGCCAAACCTTCCTCTATAACCGCTCCGACTCGACGGCCCCAGTCAAATCCCTCCCGGTGCGAACCCCGCTCCATCGCCTCGATTGCACAGAGCGCTGGTGCCGCGTGCACACTGAAGACGGACGCACCGGCTACGTGCCGGACGCCGCCCTTTCGAGCATCTGGATCCGCATCTCGAAGGCCGATCGCCAGCTCTCCGTCTATCGAGGCCCCCAGCTCGTGGACACCTTTCCGATTGACGTCGGGTACAATACTTTCGCCGACAAGAAAAAGCGGGGCTCCCCAAGCGAGCGCGACCACTGGCGGACGCCGGAGGGCACATTCTACGTCGTCGACAAGAGACCCCGAAGCGAATTTTACAAGGCGCTCGTTCTCAACTATCCTACTACCGCCGACGCCAAACGGGGGTTGGAAGAAGGCCTCATTTCTCGCGAGCAGTACGAGGCCATCGCACAAGCCCAGAAGCAGCGTCGCATGCCACCGATGGGGACGAAGCTCGGGGGCTGGATCGAAATACACGGAGAAGGCACTGGGGGCGCGACCAACTGGACACAGGGATGCGTTGCCGTCCAAAACCAGGTTATGAATGAACTCTGGGTTGACGTTGAGGTCGGAACTCCCGTGCTTATCGAGTAGCAGAAATCGATTTCGAGATTATTCTTGAGCATGGCGGGGCCGTTTTCCCGGGCCCGTTCTGCTCGTTCACGATCATTTACCACTCATCCCCCAATCCACAAATGTCTGTCACACGCTGCATTGCCACGACCCTCACTGGACTCTTGCTGGTACTTGCCGGTTGCGGCGGCGGAGGCGGAAGCCCCACCGAGGCCCCGTCCGGCTGGAACGTCTCCGATGACCGCATCTGGAAAGAGGGCGTCGACACGTCGGAGGTCTTTCAGAACTTTGGATCTCTTTCGGCGATGGGCGTCGTCGAGGAAGAGTTCGCGCTAAGCTCTGGCGGTGTTACCCAGGAGCAGTTCGAGAACGCGATTAAACAAAGTCTCAAAAAGCTCTACCGCACCAATCCAACGCTTATCGACACCCTGTTTGAGCGACACGCTGCTCCGAAACTCCAGGACGCCGATCTGAGCGGTTCCGTCGTGAAGGATGGACAACTCCAACCGAAGCTGTTGAATGAGTATAAGAACAAGGCTTTCAAAGCAATCAAGGACAACTACAAGTCCCCTACCCTCAAAGAGCCGGTAGAGAACATTGCGTATCCGGACAGCCTTCGCCAAAACGATGTGACCGGCACGGTTGAACTCCAAATGCACGTGGACTCGACCGGTGCCGTCAACGCGATTGAAGTCGTTCAGAAAGTTCACCCCACGCTCGACAAGATTGCTATGGTCGCGGCCACACAAACGAAGTGGGAGCCGGCTTACGAGATGGTGGATCGCGAGTGGCAGCCGCGTCCTGGCTGGGGCCGCTCGCCCGTTCCGTTCCGTCTCCGCTAAGGCGCTCTTCAAAAGAGAATTCCGAAACAGACCGGGGTCGGCGGACACAGTCCGTCGGGTCCGGTCTTTCGTTTTGGTCGGACGATTCTCGCCGAGGGCAAACGGGGCGTCACGCGCGGCCGAACGGATCCGTCCTCCAGACGGCATGGATGAGGCCCGGTACGTACCCGAAAACCGTGAGCACGACGTTGATCCAAAAGTGTTTTCCGAGTCCCTCCTGCAAAAACACGCGCAACGGCGGCAGGACGATGGTCACCAGGAGGCGCAGGAAATCGGCCCCGGACGACGGACGGTTCATGAGTGCATACG
>CAZTDC010000414.1:2359-3185 GCA_964612165.1 uncultured Salinivenus sp. | reverse complement strand
TCCGACCTGGGGGAGACGATCGGCCGAGAGAAGGATCTCCTTCGCCAGATCGGGAAGAAAGCCAGCCAGCTCTCCGACCACCGAGCGAAGGCCCGCGCTGAAAAAATCCAGGACATCGCCGAGGAGCAAGACGTACTTCTTGCGTTCGGCCGCCGCCCTCTCACGCTCTACGACCTCCGCGCGCAAATCCAGGACCGGAAGATCGGCCAAGATGTCGTCGTAGCCGACGGCAGCTTGGCGGCAGGCAAGAAGCAAACGATCATCGAGCGGCTTGGAATTGAGGGGCCGTCCCAGACCACAATCGGAGAGGATGGGGAGGGAAGCGTAGGCCTCATCGCCCTCTGTAGTGACGCAATGAGCGAGGGGCTTAACCTTCAGAGGGCGGCCTCCGTGGTGCTCTTGGACACGCCCAGTGTTATTCGAATCGCCGAGCAGCGCGTCGGGCGCATCGACCGAATGGACAGTCCCCACGAAGAGATCGAGGTCTGGTGGCCGGACGACAGCCGGCCCTTTCAGTCGGCCCGGAGGGACCTTCTCATCGAGCGCTACAACGTGAACGAGCGCCTCATGGGCAACAACATCCAGTTGCCCGAGCCGATCGGGGAGCAGGGCGGATTTTTCTCCAATGGGGAAGAGCGCCGCGCAAGCGCCGAGGAGCTGATCGAAGAGTACGCCGAGCACCAGCGGGAAGGCCCGGATGAGCGCCTTGAAGATGCCTTCGAGCCGGTCCGGGCCTTGGTTGGCCTCGGTGACGAGAAGAAAAGGGACGCGCCTCCTCTGGTTGAGAAAGAGGACTACGAGCACATTGCGGAGACGAGTGCCTCGG
>CAZTDC010000414.1:0-2349 GCA_964612165.1 uncultured Salinivenus sp. | reverse complement strand
GTGGAGCCGGGTAACGATCATGGAGTCGGAGAGCCGCTGGGGGTTTTTCTGCCTCCGCGGGCGGGAGGGCCGGGCCCCAAGGTGGGTTCTCCTTCACGAGGGAGGAGAGAAGGAAGAAGCTGGGCTCGGGTTTGAAAAGTCAGAATGGACGGTCACAGTGCGTCTCGGACCAGTCGCCCAGAAGCTCCGCAAGCTGCTGAAAAAGGCACGGCGCACGCAGGACCGAGGCGACCCTGAGCTTTGGCAGAGCATCCAGGGAGAGATCGAGGAAATGCTCGATCGCATCCGGAAAAACGAGCGGGAGCTCCTGTCGAACAAGGCCCAGCACGGCCTGGATCTTCTGAAGACGCTGGTTCTGCGGTACAAAAGCACGGAAGAAACAGGGACGGAGCGTTGGCAGATTTGTGAGTTTCTGAGGGGAGCTCTATCGATGGAAGAAAGCCCACAGGCCGACATTCACGACCTGGCCGACCGGTGGCTCGGGCTCGTGCAACCCCGCTACGTTCAGCATAAGCGGAATCAGAATGACCAGAACCGCGAGTCAATTCGGCTCAAGGACATGGACAAGCCGCTCATTCAGGACCCCATCGGAACCAGAGACCTGCGGCGGCTTGCGCAATCAATTGAGCGGGAAGAGCCGATTGGGCGGCGTCTCGCAGCCGCGATCGTTGCACTCCCGATGTAGACCACGGTCCCGAAAATCACGATCCCGTTTCTAGGGAGCGGCCGATCCTCAGGTTTTCGAATCGAACGACGAGTCAACTACCGTTCCGGTCAGGAGGAGAGGCGCGGCTTCATCGACCTCTGCGGCGAGTTCCCCGGACTGGGGAGGCTTCCCTTCCCGGTATTAAGGACAGGAGAAACTGGGGCATTTGGTTGTTCAGCGTCTCAGTCTCAACTTTGGGAGCAGGCCGCAGGTCGTCCCATCGAGGGAGCTCAGTTGGTCGAGTACGCCGCTTCCTCAGCCTCTTTGCTAAGCTACGGAGATGCGACAGGTCTCACTCACGCGCAAGACTGTCTGCTCGTCAATATGAAGTGCGAGGCATCCTCCCTGATTTTCCTTGATCCGTTGACCGGTGTGCCACGGATCCCTTCTCGAATAGCCCTGGTCGCGTTGGTGGTCGTTATCCAGGCCGGCTTCTCAAGCCCGCTGAAAGCGAGAGAGTACCACGTTTCTGTAGAGGGGTCCAACGCGTACGACGGCACCGAGGAACGGCCTCTGCGAACCATTTCGGCGGCGGCTGAGCGCGCCCGGCCCGGAGATGTGGTCATCGTACACGAAGGCACCTACCGCGAACGCATCGACCCGCCCCGTGGGGGCACCTCCGAGCAGCAGCGCATTGTCTACCGCGCGGCCCGGAACGAAAGGGTCGTAATCAAAGGCTCTGAGGTTGTTGACGGCTGGAAACGGGTCGAAGAAAACGTGTGGAAAGCCCGCCTTCCGAACCACCTATTTGGCGAGACAAATCCTTATAGGCAAGAACTCCAGGGACATTGGTTCTACCCCAACGACCGAGAGCATCATACCGGGGCTGTGTACCTTAACGGGAGGTGGTTGCGGGAGGCAGCGACGCGGCAGGATGTCTTCGAGGGAGAGGAGGAGGCGTGGTATGCTCGGGCCAAGGAGCAGCACACCGTGATCTGGGCCAGGTTTGGCAGAAATCCCCTTCAGGCGCAGGTCGAGATCAACGTTCGGCCCGCCGTCTTTTATCCGGACCAGCCGGGCATCGACTACATCACCGTCCGGGGATTTACCATGCGGCACGCAGCCGCCCAGTGGGCCCCGCCGACCACCGAACAGGTGGGCCTGATCGGCACGCACTGGAGCAAGGGATGGGTCATCGAGGACAATGTAATCAGCCACTCACGGTCCACCTGCGTCACGCTCGGCAAATACGAGGACTCGCTTGGCGAGGAGGAGAGTGCCGTCGGCTACAATAAGACCATTGATCACGCGCTGGAGAACGGCTGGTCGAGAGAGAAGGTCGGCAGTCACGTCGTGCAAAACAACACGATCTCCCACTGTGGACAGGCCGGGATCGTCGGGAGCATGGGCGGGGCCTTCAGTCGAATTGAGGGCAACGTGATACACGACATTTATCAGCGGCGGACCTATGGCGGAGCCGAACTGGCCGGCATCAAGCTCCACGGCGCGATTGATACCATCATCAAAGACAATCACATCTACCAGGCATTCCAGGGCGTGTGGCTCGACTGGATGAGCCAGGGGACCCGCCTGACCGGCAATCTCTTGCGCGAAAACGATCGGCTGGACCTCTTTTCGGAGGTAAACCACGGCCCCTACCTGATCGACAACAATCTTTTTCTCTCGGACCTCGCGCTGGTGGA
>CAZTDC010000413.1:1464-3191 GCA_964612165.1 uncultured Salinivenus sp. | reverse complement strand
ACCTACGTCCGCCAGCCCGACAAGCCGGACGTCTATTCGGTCGAAAAGTCGTTCGGTACCATCACCCGCCGAAGCGTCGACGACTGGCGCGAGAAGCAGCTCTGGACGGTCGACCGGTCCAAAATCCAGCGCGTGGATGTCACCTTCCCGGGCGACTCCTCGTTCACTATGCAGCGCGCGGCCCCCAGTGACACAGCCGCCGCGGCCGCGCCGGACACATGGCTCTCGGCGGGGGATACGCTCAAGACCGCCGAGGTCTCCTCTATGCTGCGCACGCTCTCCTCGCCGACGGCCGACGGATTCGTGGAGGGCACGTCGCCCGACGCCTTCAGCGGAGCCCGCTACACGGTCCGCCTCCAGACGGCCGACGGCACGCGCCGCACCCTTCGCCTCCGCCCCGACGGCACGAACTACGTCGCGGTGGCCGACGGCTTCCCGTACGTCGTGCAGCTCCGAAAGAGTTCGTGGGACAGCTCCGTGCTTCAGGGACGGACGGCGCTTCTCAAGAACAAGTAGGCAGCGTCTTCGTGATGCGAGAATCGTGATGCGTGATGACCCACCAGGTGCCCGTATTCACGCATCACGCTTCACTCCTCACTGCACATCTGTCTTGCAACAGAGATTTGTCCGACTCGATCGGGGTCCCTCCGAATATGATCCAGCGGTAACGTCGGCATAATTGCCAGATAACGGTAGGTCCCTACGTTTGAGAGTGCCCGGTGGCCCGTCGCCGGTCCGCTCTCTCCCGCCGATTCCTCTGTCCACCATGTCGGACTCAACGGGGACTCATCTCATTTCTAGCACTGCACGACCGGCCGGCCATCTGTGTCTCGGGTCCCATCTATGTTCTTACAGGGGGATGCGTGAAAAGTGAACGAGCGGCCCACTAGATGTTGCATACCTTCAGTTCTGCTCAGTCCGGTCGACTGCGCTTTTCCCCTCAGCAATCCGACAGCTCCTCATGGCCGCCCCGGAGTCCCCGTCCCGCCACGATAATCCCACTCAGAAGATGAAGGGGCGGTCCCGCTGGACACGCCACGTCTACGACAGCACGCGGCGCTACTATCTCCCCGGCCGTGACCGAATGCTGGAGCAGATTGCCGATCGGCCCGCCGGAGCCGTCCTGGAAGTGGGTTGCGGCACAGCCCGCAACCTGCGCGTGCTCGACGAAACGGCTCCCCAGCACACCCTCTATGGCCTCGGCGTATCCCTCTCGATGCTGGCCACCGCCCGCGACAAGCTGGATCGGGCCGGCTGCACCGAACGCATCACGCTCGCAAGGGGATCGGCCCAGGAGCTCGATCCGAAGGAGCAGTTCGGCGTTGACGGCCCCTTCGACGTCATCTTCTTCTCACACGTGCTGTCGATGATCTCGTCGTGGCCCCAGGCCCTCGATGCGGCCCTAGAGCACCTGTCTCCTGACGGTCGCCTCTGCGTCTTGGACTTCTGGGACCAGGACAATCGTCCCTCCTCCGTGGCCACCCTCCTCCAACGCTGGCTCTTCGATGTAGAGCCACGCCCTGTGCCCGTCGACACCCTCCGGCAGCTCGATGCGGAGGGACGCCTTTCCTGTACGATCACACCCGTTGCCCAGCGCTCCGCCTACCTCGCCACCATTCAGCGCGAGACTGACGACCGAACCGAAACGGCCGACCCGTCCTCGCCCCACTCCGTACCGGAAACCCAAATACAACGATTTGACGGCGAAGAGGTCATTCCGGCATACC
>CAZTDC010000413.1:0-1364 GCA_964612165.1 uncultured Salinivenus sp. | reverse complement strand
GTTCGCGAGAGGGGTCTCTTCGAACTGCTATTCCGCTCAGTCCATCCAGCACATGGAGCCGACCACGCAGTACCGCACCATCTGGATTTCGGACGTTCATCTCGGTACGTCGCAGGCCAAGGCGGAATTCCTCCTCGACTTTCTTCGGCACCACGAGGCCGACCGATACTATCTCGTCGGCGACATTTTCGACGGGTGGGCGCTGCAACGGTCCTGGTACTGGCCCGCCTCCCACAACGACGTCATTCAGGGGCTCCTCCGAAAAGCCAAAAGTACCAACGTCACCTACATCCCCGGCAACCACGACGAGGTGGCGCGGGACTATCCCGGCCTCCAGCTCGGGGGCATCACGATCCAGAAGCGCGCCGTCCACACCACCGCCGACGGCCGGCGCTTCGTCATCGTGCACGGCGACGAGTTCGAGGGCGTCGTTCGGCACTCGGAATGGCTTGAATTTTTGGGCGGCTGGGCGTATGTCGGCGTGTTGGAGATGGATCGCTGGTTCAACCGGATCCGGCGGATGTTTAATCTGCCCTACTGGTCGCTCTCCAGCTACCTGAAGCACTCGACCCAGCAAGCGGTGCAGTTCATTGAGGACTTCGAAGAGACGGCGGCGGACCAGGCGGCCGACAAGGGATTCGATGGCATCATCTGCGGGCACATCCACCATCCCCGCCTCCGTACCATCGACGGCACGCACTACGTAAACACCGGCGACTGGGTGGAAAGCTGTACGGCCCTCGTCGAGCATCTCGACGGTCGCCTCGAACTGCTGCGGTGGATCCCCAGCGGGCACGGCGTGCAGGAAGCCATCGCGACCGAAGCCCCGTTCAGCCGCGACGGGCAGAAGA
The DNA here is from genome assembly GCA_964612165.1 of uncultured Salinivenus sp. Taxonomy (GTDB): domain Bacteria; phylum Bacteroidota; class Rhodothermia; order Rhodothermales; family Salinibacteraceae; genus Salinibacter. Next base: position 513 of record CAZTDC010000413.1, on the reverse strand, counting down.
TCCCGGCCGACGCGCTCGACTCCGACGTGCAGGCAACGTAGTTCGGAAGCAGCTGCAATCCGTCAATTGGGACCGCTTGCCCCATGCGGCTTCCCGTCGTTCGGATGCGTGATGAGTGATACGTGAATGCGGACAAACCGGGGAATCTTCTCACGGATTACGCTTCACGCATCACGTTTCTCCTCAAGCAGGCAACTGCGCCTGTCGGGCAGCAAACCGTCACGCCGGCGCCTCCTCTTTTCCCTTCTCTATCAGCCGGTGACCCTTGCCCGGGAATTCCTTGTCCAGAACGGACTCGATGCGGAGCGACGCCTCGCCGACCGCCGCCCGATCGACGCCCGTCTCCACCCCGAGTCCGTCGAGCAGGTAGACCGTGTCTTCGGTGGCGATGTTGCCGGTCGCCCCCGGAATGAAGGGGCACCCGCCCATGCCGGCGAGCGAGGTATCAAACCGCGTCACGCTACATTGCAGGGCCGCGTACACGTTGGCCAGGCCCAGCCCGCGCGTGTCGTG
>CAZTDC010000412.1:0-3195 GCA_964612165.1 uncultured Salinivenus sp. | reverse complement strand
CCGGCTCGATGAGGCCGTTGCCGTCCTCGTCGATGAGGTCGAAGTAGTGGGCCGCCTTTTGTCGTTGCAGGTCGCCAAGCATGAGACCGGCCGAATTACGTGGAAATCGATTGGAAGTGTCGCCCCGATTCACCTGAGAGGCAAATATCATCCCGCACTGGATGAGCTAAGGATCTGTTTTTTTGATGTCCGGTGCAAAACAGACGGGCATTCTCCGTCCATCGGGCAAATGGGAACGCGAAACGGCACGCAATCGACGGGCGCCGCCCCCGTTTGCAATCGTGGCGCGCTCCCCAAAACCGTGGAAATCAAAATACCAGCTTCTAACGGTGTCCATGTTGGGGGAACGGATGGGCGTGCTCTATCAGAATCGTCACTCCCCAGGATCATGCCCAGATCTCCGTCCACCTTAGGATAAGGAAAACGAAAGCAAAAATCGATACCGGACACGACCGCGCACGCCGCAGATCATCCGACGGGCTTCAGAGGGGATCGAAGACAACTGGCCGCGTGAACACGGAGCTGGACACTGGATTTTGCAATATACTTTTCACAGGGCCGGTGGTCAAATGACTCATGCGGGAAATCTTCTCGACGTTCTCGGGCGGATGGCATCCTTCTGTTATTGTCCTTGTCCGAACGACGCCGATTTCTCCCCTGTGAATCGAGGTGTGGATAACTGCTGTTGTCAATCGCCCACCCTTTTCTATAAAAACCAATAACGGACGTCGATCGTGTCCTGTCGGGGTGTTTTCCCTGCTCAGCAGTCCTCAAATGGATTTCCGTTATCGATCTTCGGCGATCATCGATTGCTGGGAGTTGTGGATAAAATGAGTGGCGTCCCATACAATCGGCTCCGTCCGCGACTTGTCGCTCAGATCACTGGCCGTATCTCCAGTTCTGCACATGATAACTTTCGTTATTTTTGGCACGTGTTCGGGCCCGCTGGACAAGCAACGAGCATTCTCCGGATCCCCCGGCCTTCTCGTTGACGGAAGAATACGGCGGTCACGACGACACGCCTCCTGGGAAGCCGCAAACCGTCTCGGACAGCCGTATTGGAGGCGATTTAGGCATTGGAATTGCCCGCTTCCGTTCGGACTCGCTTTTTCTGGTTTCGGTGACGGACAGACTGCCCCCTGCTTCGTCCCTATTCGACAGTCCCCCGAGACGACGACAATTCGGCCCCATCCGCTCGAATTTCAAAACCCGATCGGGGCCGTGCTCTTGTGTTTTCCGTTCCCCTTCGTTTGACTGATGCCGGGCACGGACTCGACCGTTGCCCCGGCTTTTTTCGTTTTGTCCGACCAATTGCCCGTCTCTGTGACCCCTCGACGCGTCAGTGGCATTCTCCTTCACATCACCTCGCTTCCCAGCCCATACGGGATCGGCGACCTGGGCTCAGCGGCCTTTCGGTTTGCCGACTTCCTGACCCGCACCAATCAGCGCCTCTGGCAGGTGCTCCCACTCGGACCGGTGGGCTTCGGGGCGTCGCCCTACTCCGCCGAGTCGACCTTCGCCGGCAATCCCCTTCTCATCAGTCCCGAGCCGCTGGTCGAGTACGGCCTTCTCACGGAGGACGACCTGGAGCCGTTGACGGAGCTGCCCGACGACCACGTTGACTACGAGCGCGTAGAGACGCGCAAAAAAGCAGTTCTGCGCACGGCGTTCGAGCGGTTCGAGGCCGACCGGTCGGCCGTCAGCGAGGCGGACCTCGAGCAATTCTGGAGCGATCATTCCTCCTGGCTCGACGATTATGCCCTCTACGCGGCCCTCAAGGACGCCCACGACGGGGCGCCCTGGACCGACTGGGACGACCCGCTCATCCGCCGCGACCCGGAGGCCCTCAAGGTGGCCCGCGAGGAGCACGCCGACGCCATTCGCATGCACGTCTTCTGGCAGTATCTCTTTCACCGCCAGTGGCGCGCCCTGCAGTCCTACTGCCATGCCCGCGACATCCGTCTCTTCGGCGACCTGCCCATCTACGTCGCGCGTGACAGCGCCGACGTGTGGGGCAATCAGGAGCTCTTTCAGCTCGAAGAGGACGGCTCTCCGTCGGTAGTGGCGGGCGTCCCCCCCGACTACTTCAGTCCGGAGGGGCAGCGCTGGGGCAATCCCCTTTACCGGTGGGACAGGATGGCGGACAACGGCTACCAATGGTGGAAGGACCGCATGCAGCGCACGCTCGATCGCGTGGACCTGGTGCGGCTCGATCACTTCCGCGGCTTCGAGGCGTACTGGGAGATCCCGGCCGATTCAGAAACGGCGGTGAACGGGCAGTGGAGGGACGGGCCCGGTGCTTCCTTTTTTGAGGCCTTGAAGGCGGAGCTGGGCGAACTGCCCGTCGTGGCCGAGGACCTCGGGATCATCACCGATGAGGTGGAGGCCCTACGCGATCAGTTCGACTTTCCGGGGATGGCGGTCCTGCAGTTTGCCTTCGAAAACGACCCGAGCAACGACTTTCTCCCCCACAACTACCGCAAGAACCTGGTCGCCTATTCCGGCACCCACGACAACAACACGACGGTAGGGTGGTGGAACAACGAGCTCTCCCTACCGGAGGCGCGCAGCTACGCCCGCGACTACCTGAACCTCGACACCTCAGACGCGGACATCCACGAACAGGCGCTCCGCTACCTCATGGCGTCGGTTGCCGATCGGGTGGTGACGCCGCTGCAGGACGTGCTGGGACTGGGCGAAGAGGCGCGCATGAACAACCCGGGCGATCCACACGGCAACTGGACGTGGCGCGTGACGCACGACCAAATTACCGAGGAAGCGGAGGAGCGCCTTTCCACCCTGACTCGCATCTACGGTCGGGCAGATGACTATCCCAACGAGTAGGAGGAATACGTCTCTCCCGTCAACACCGCTTCTGGACCCATGTCTTCCCCGTTTCCCCTCCACGGCGCTTTTCCCAAGGATGAATCCACGCGCTTTCGGGTGTGGGCGCCCGAGGCCGACGCCCTCTCCCTTGTGCTCGACGACCAAACGCATCCGATGGAGACGGTTGGCGACGGGTACTTCGAGCTGGACGTGGAGGGTGTTGGGGCAGGAGTCCGCTATCGTATCGCCCTCGACGACGACGGCCCCTTCCCCGACCCGGCCTCACGCTTCCAGCCGGAGGGCGTGCACGGCCCGTCTCAGGTGGTCGATCCCGCCGCCTACGAGTGGACCGATGAGGACTGGTCGGGC
>CAZTDC010000411.1:0-3204 GCA_964612165.1 uncultured Salinivenus sp. | reverse complement strand
GACCGCTGTCAAAACCGTCCTGGTAGATCTTCCCGATAACCTTCGGGACTTGCGCCTCGTCGCCGAAGCCGGCGCCGACGTGAACGACAATTGGAATCTCCTCCCTGAGGGCCTTCCGGATCTTTTGGGTCAGGTCTTCGATCGCCTTGATAGCGGTGCCCCCCATCGTTTGAGCGCTTCGAGCCGCCCCGCACGACCGATAGTGATCGAGTCGTAGTCTTTAGACTTGCAAAATGCGGTAGGAGTAGCCATGTTATCAGCGGTTCTTCAGTTCACCTGGTGGGTCACTGCTCGGCGCGCACACATGCTCTGCGCAAGCTCATACGTGCCAATAACTTACCCCCCATCAGGGAACCCTTTTTTCATCGAGAAAACCGCTCAACTTAGGTGAGTGTCTTGCTCGGGGCGAAGCAGTGGAAAGAGGATCACGTCCCGAATCGATTCCTGACCCGTAAGTAGCATCGTGAGCCGATCAATGCCGATGCCGAGCCCGGCGGCGGGTGGCATGCCGTACTCCAGGGCGCGGAGGTAGTCCACGTCGATCAGGTCGTCCGGCTCCACGCCGTCGATCTCCTCGGCCCGCTGGCGGGCCTGCCGCTCGAACCGCTCGCGCTGGTCCTGCGGGTCGTTGAGCTCGCTGAAGGCATTGGCGATCTCGCGGCCCGCGACGACCAGTTCGAAGCGCTCCACGAGCCCGTCCTTCTCGCGGTGCGTCTTGGCGAGCGGGCTCAGCTCGACTGGGTAGTCGGTCACGAAGGTGGGCTGAATCAGCTCCGGTTCGACGGTTTCGCTGAAAATCTCGTCGAGCAGGCCGCCGAGGTCCATGTCCGGATCCACTTCATCCAGGCCCAGTTCCTGGTTGGCCACGTCGTAGACGCGCTCAGCGTTCGCCTGGTAGAGGTCGAACCCCGTGGCTTCCTCGATGGCCTCAAAGAAGGGCACGCGAGCCCAGTCGCCGTCCCAGTCGATCTCGCGGCCTTCAAACTCCACAGTGGGCGTGTCGTGCAGCGCGGTGGCGACAGTGCGGAGCAGGTCCTCCGTCGTGTCCATCATCCATTGGTAGTCCTGGTAGGCCACGTAGCACTCCATCATCGTAAACTCCGGATTGTGGAACCGACTGAGGAGCCGCTTCAGGTAGAGCTCGTCCGCGATGCGGAGGTAGAGCGGCATGTCCAGCGCGTTGTGGTGCGTCTTGAAGGGCCGCGCGGAGGCCCCGCCGTAGACCGGCTGGAGGACGGGGGTCTCCACCTCCAGATAACCCCGCTCGTCCAGGAAGCCGCGCATCGTAGAAATCAACTCCGCCCGCTGGCGAAAGACGTCCCGCGTGTCGGGGTTGACGAAGAGGTCGACGTAGCGTTGCCGATAGCGGAATTCCTTGTCCGTGACCTCGTAGTGTCGCTCCACGACCTCGCCATCCTCCGTCTCCTCCTTGACCGGAGGCGGGGGCCGCAGCGACTTGGCCAAGAGCTGGAAGTCGTCAGCCGCCCGCACTGTGACCTCGCCCATCCCTGTGCGGAAGACAAAGCCCTCGACTCCCACAATGTCTCCGATGTCGAACAGCTCCGTAAAGACCTCGTCGTAGAACTCCTCGTCCAGGTCCTGCGAGCGAACGTACACCTGAATGGTGCCCGACTCGTCCCGCAGGTCGAAGAAGGCGGAGCCGCCCATCACGCGAAGCCCCACAATGCGGCCGGCAATGGAGACCTTGTAGGAGCCTTCCTCCCCGTCCTCGGGCTGGTGTTTGTCGTCGTCGAAGGCATCGAGGATCTCCTCCGCGTGGGCGTCGACCGTCCATGCGTAGGGATACGGGTCGATGTCTCTCTGTTCGAGTTCGTCGCGCTCTTCGCGCCGACGCTGTTCCTGTTCGCTTAACTCGGCGGACGATGCGGACATTCGGTGGGGGAGCAACCTAGTTGAAAAAGCGGCTGAACGAGGCGACGGGCCGCTCGGCAGGCGAGACGGCCCCAAAGAAAAAGACGCCTCCCGACCACTGTCGGGATGCGTCTAGAAGCGAAGGTGCGAACGCACCGACGTGAGACACTACGAAATCCAGTCGTCGGCTTCCAGGAGCAGTTCGTCGTGGTGCCCGCGAAGGAGCTGGGCGATCAACTGGCTCAACTCGCGCGCAGGACTGTCGGCGGGCTGCGCCGACGTGAGCGAAGCCATGCGGCCGGTGCCCTCTTCGAGCACTTCGAGGGCGTCGGTAAGGGCAAACCACCAGGGCTGGCCGTCGGTTGGCTCCGGGCGGTCGCCCTGGGCACAGAGGTGCATCACCTTCCCCCCTTGTGCGTCGAGATTGCTTCGGAGGATGGCAGCGGCCTGCTCGACGGTTTCCACCATCGACGCCAGCTTTTCCTGCTGGCCGAGCGAGAGGGCCGCCTCGGCGGCTTCCCGCTCGTAGCTAAGGGCCCGCTCGAGAATCTGAACGGCAGCGACGGCGACAGACTGGTAGGCCGATCCGGTCTGATTGGTGTTTTCAACGAGGGAGCGAAGCGCCTCAACGTCCGGTTGTTCGTCTTCGGGGTCGTGTCCCTCCCCCTCCTCGGCGTCGAGGAGAAGGGGCGCTCGCTCAAGGCGTTCCCGGTAGGAAGACTCCTGGCGAGCATCTTGGGACGACGCGTCAGACTGGACGTCGCGAGTCTCATCATTCATAGTGGCACGCTACTGTGGGACATCCTGCGATCACACCGATACGTGAATACGGTTGTAGAGACCGTTTCCTGCTTGCGGCGACACACGGTCCCCCGCTTACGCGGTATGCGAACGTTCTCACGGATCGGTAGGGCGCTACCCACTCGGGGTGCGGAGATCATCTTCGCAACCGAGAACTCGTCGGAGTAGAGCGACCGACGTTTCGAGTAACGCTACACCGACATCGCGGTGCCGGGGAAAAGCGCCATGAGCACGTCAGCGCCTACGGTCCCCCGTGCAACGTCGGCGTCACAACAGCCCGTGGTATCGAAGACGACCCGGGAGGAGTTCCCCACGTTTGCTCCATAACGTGAAGAAAGGAGTATTCTTCGAAAGAATCAATTCGAAGAGCCGAATGGCCCGGTGCCATCGGTGGAATCTTGTACGGCATTTCGGAGGAGATGGAGCAACGCTTCGGCGGTGTCCCCACTCAGTTGACCGCCGCGGACGGCGGTGCGGGTCATTTCGGTGGAGAGGGCCGCGTAGAGCGGGACGAGGTGAGGAGCCTTCTCC
>CAZTDC010000410.1:0-3212 GCA_964612165.1 uncultured Salinivenus sp. | reverse complement strand
GGTATCCGGATACGCCGGGCCGGAGCACGCGCAGGTGGCCGGCATCTGGGAAGACGCCCATCCGAACGATGGACTCTCCAAGCAGGATCTCATCACCATCCGGAGGCGGGTTCAGTCGTTTATGGACACGTACGACGTACCGGGGCTATCCATTGCGATTGCGAAGAATGAGCGCCTCGTCTTTGCACAGGGCTACGGCACCGCCATCAAGGACGACAGCGTGCACACCGGTCCGCACCATCGGTTCCGCATCGCCAGCGTGTCGAAGCCGATTACGAGCGCAGCCATCCTCCGGCTCTGGGACAACGGTCAACTCGACCTCGACCAAACGATCCTGGGCCCCGACGGCCTACTGGGGACGCGACTCGGCGACGAGCCCTACGGGCCGAACGAAAAGAAGGTCACGGTCCGCCACCTGCTCAATCACACCACCGGCGGGTGGTCGAAGGACTCGGGATCCGGTACGAACCCCATGGTTCAGCACAAAGCCCTCAGTCGAGAGGAATTGCTCGGGTGGGTGCTCGACTCGTGGAGTCTCGATCAAGCACCGGGATCGGAGTACGCGTATTCCAATGTCGGGTATTCCCTGCTCGGACGCGTGATCGAAGCTGTGTCGGGACAGCCCTACGAGGCGTACGTGAAACAGCACGTGCTGCGGCCGGCCGGGATTCGCAAAATGGCCATCGCCGGGAATAGCCGTGCGGCCCGTCATTCTGATGAGGCTGTGTACTACAATCAGGAGAACTTCCCCCCCTACGCCTACAACCTCGCGCGCCAAGACGCCAATGCCGGATGGATTGCCTCCGCCGTGGACCTTGCTCGATTCGGTGTGCACGTGGACGGTTTCTCGTCGGTGCCCGACATTCTCTCGACCGAAGCGGCGCGCCACATGACGAACGCCGTCCTCTCAAGCGAGGAGGTAACGGGAGAGGTCAAACGCTGGAATTGGGTCCATACCGGGAAGATGAGCGGCTGCTGCACCGCAGTGCTCCTCATCGTGCGAAACCCGCAGGAGGAGGGGATGGAGGGCAACTACGTTCTGTCCGTAGTCATGAACACCGAAAGCCCCAAGTCGTCGTTCAAAGACGAGCGCACCCGTCTCCCCCGCAAGGTGGCGAAAGCGGTCGCGTGGCCGTCCTACGATCTGTTCGACGTCTCCTCCACGCCCAGCGCGGACCCCACTCAGGCCCAGACGCGCGCTCGACAAGCCCCTTCGTCGACCGAAAAGGAAAGAGCGCCCGACGCACAAGGCGCAGACGACGAATCTGCCCAGTCGTCCTCCTGGCCGACCGATCGGTTCGACCCAGCCGTTCTCCCGCCGGGCGTGGACGAGCACGAGGCGGCCGGCACCAACCTGCCGGACGTGAGCCGCCGGGCCTTTGAACTTACGAATGCGGAGCGGACGGAACGAGGACGCGAGCCGGTCGAACTCGACGAGCAGCTTTCCCTCATTGCCTGCCGGCACAACAAAGACATGCTCGCGAACGACTACGCGGGACACAAGGATTCCGACGGGTACGATCCCCGCGACCGGGTCGCTCGCGAACACAGAACCTTCCTGGGTACCGCCACTGAAAACGTGTATCGATGGCGGGGCTTTGAGGAGGAGGATTTTCGAAAAGAACGAGCCGCGAAGAAGCCCGTCGAGTGGTGGATGCAAAGCACCGGACACCGCGAAAACCTTCTCGACCCTGACCACACGCACCTCGGCCTGTGCATCACCCGAAAGGACGACGAAATTCGGGCCACGCAGCTGTTTGCCACGCCCGCCGCCCAGCTTGCGTCCCCGCTGCCCTGGTCGATGATGGCTGGCGACTCGTTGCGCATCGCCTTTTCCTCTAAGCCCTCCACTGGCCTCGATCGGTACCTCTTTCTTCGCGCCGACGAGGCCGACCGGCACTACGAGTACGAAGAGACCCGTCCGTTCGACGGAACGGTCCAGATTCCCTCAGAACCGGGCCTCTACCGGTTGAAGATGGTGATCGTGGAGCGGCATGAGGACGGGTCCTTTCGCTACTTCGGGCACAGCACGAGCCCATTCATCCGTGTGCAGAAACCGTAATCGCTCGACTCTGCTTTTCAACTTCTTCCTTCAACACTACTCCTGACCACAAGGTCTCGCTCGATCTTCCCGTGTCGGGGCCCCACGACCTCTACCCACGGGTGGACGCGACCGGGGAGAGGCGATTCGCCAGACGGAGTCTTGAACGGATCCAGACTGCCCCTCTGCTTCCCCTCCGACTCATTGCCGTCGAGGCTCGAAAACATGCCTACAATCAACAGTGCTGCTCCCTCCCGAACCTCCTTCTCCAGCACCGACGACAAGAGACCTGCGGGTCGCCCTCCCTCTCGCGCAATCTGCTACGGTCGGGGCGGCTCGGCGAAAGCCGCCTTCCCCACCTCGTTCGAGGCGGGGCTCTCCTCGTCCTCCGGATTGACCGACGTGACGCGGTAGTAGTACTTCGTCCCGTTCTCGGCGGTCGAGTCGACGTAGGTCGAATCGGAGACGCCCGTCGTCAGCGGATCGCCCGTCGCCCCGTCGGTCGAGCTGCCCGACCGGTACACGTTGTAGGTCTCCGCGCCGGCCGCCGCGCTCCAGGTGAGCCCGACCTGCGAGTCGCCAGAATTACCCTCCAGATTAGCTGGCTTTACGAAGGGCGTGCTCGGCGTCTCGTCCGATCCGTCGCTCTCGTTGCCCGCCTCATCGACGGCGGTGACGCGGTAGTAGTAGGTCGTCCCATTCTCGGCGGACCCATCCGTGTAGATTGTCGATGAAATGTCGGTGTCCAGGGCGTTGCCGGACACGCCGTCGGTCGAAGAGGTGGCCCGGTAGACGCTGTACGTGTCCGCGTCGTCGACTGCGTCCCAGCCGAGCGATACGGCCCCGTCGCTCGCGTCAGATGTCAGGTTCCCTGGGATGGCCGGCGGCGTCGTGTCCGATCCCCCACCCCCTCCGCCTCCCCCACCGCCGTTGGCGCCGGCCCCGCCACAGCCGGTCCCCGAGAGCGTGAGTGCGACGACGAGAAGGCCCGTGCCGAGTGCCTGAAGAATGTGTCGTCCGGTCATCGTTCGGATTGAGAGATGCATGAGACTCTCAGTATCGATCAAAAAGAGATGAACAAAGGGATCCCGGCGGGGGAATCCGCCGCAAAAGGCGCGTCTTATCGCACGACCGTTATCTTCTGCGTCCGGGTCTGGTCGCCGGCCTGCAG
>CAZTDC010000409.1:498-3222 GCA_964612165.1 uncultured Salinivenus sp. | reverse complement strand
CAGCGGTCGCGCGACGCGGTTTTCACTCGAAGTTAGACGCTCTGAGCCGATTTGAAGGGAGCACTCTTGGCCAATGCCCGACGATCCCTGCTCCGCTTTTCTCCAGTGGGCGCTCCCCCGCCTCGACAAGCGGTGGGAGGGATTCCGCAGGGTGAGGGGCCAAGTCGAGTCGCGGATCGTGGAGCGGCTGCAGGAGCTAGACCTGCGCAGCTTTGAGGCCTATCGGGAGCATCCAATGGTGTGAAGTTGTCTTCGTAGAGGTTTTCAGTCGACCTTGACACTGGGGGATACCATCTGCTTCGTCGTACCGATGAGACAGATGTCGTGGATTTGCTGCTTTCTTTACCAATCGTGTCCATTTTGCCAGCCCCAAAATGGACGAAAAGGGCCTGGCTGGCAGAAAATGGCCTGAGTCCCGCGCTGGGAATCTGGGATTCCCGCCTCCATTGAAATTTCTCAAACTCACCCGACGGCTGTCGGGATCAGACATGAGAAATTTCGGTCGTTCCGCGCACTCGGTCCTCCGGGCGGCCATTTTCTGAAGGCCGGAGGAGTCGACATACGGGTGTTCCCGAATTTCAGGCGGAAAAACTCCTTCGAATCAAACAACTTCACACTGTTGGGGAGCATCTAAAGGCACATCCGGATGAGTGGCGCCGGCTCGACGCGATGTGCCGCATCACCATCTCCCGCTTCTACCGCGACCCGTCGGTCTTTGACGCCCTTCGGGACGAGGTGCTGCCGGCGGTAGGGGAGGCGGCCCGCTCTCGCGGCGCATCGTCTCTGCAGACGTGGAGCGTAGGAGCGGCCCCCGACGAATCGTTGCCGCCCGGCGAGTGGCCCCTCCAGCCGATCGGAGAAGCGCTCCACCGGCACCAATCGGAGGACGCCTGAAGAGGGAAGCCGGTCCGATTGGAGCAAGCGAGAACGCACACCGGCCGGTCGCTGGATTGCCTCACTGAATTTGGCTCTTCTCGACTTCTTCCGTTTTTTCGAGAGGGACAATCAGCCTTTCCTCTCTAATTTCGGAACGGACCTTATGTCTCAAGTCGTGTTCTCGCGTCCGATTAGAGCCTCGTCCCGTCTTTTGTTTTTGGGAGTCATATGCGGAGGACTCTTTCTCGGTGGATGCCAGCAAAACCAAGACGGCGTCGTGCACCGAAGGATAAAGGACTTGAACCCCGACGATGTATACGTGGTCGTCGAAAAAAAGCCCGATTGCGGGGGCACGGAGGCCGTCCAAGAGACGGTAGAGCCCCCGACGAATACGTGGCCGTGGACGACCACTGAAGGCCGCGTCTTCGTGCAGTTCGTCGTAACCAAGAAGGGCGAGGTGGTCAATGCAAAAGTGACGCGAGGCGTCAGCGAGCCGCTCAACAAAGCTGCTCTACGGGCTGTGCAGAGGCTGGGGTGTGAGCCCGGCATGGAGAGAGGAGAGCCCGTCCACGTTCAGATGTCACTACCCGTGGCATTCCAGGCGGAGTGAAGACGAGCATCTCGACCCATCAACCCCGAAACGGATTCTAAAGGCCCAACGCATCGGGAGAGGCTCCCCTTCCGGTCGATTGAGATCGGCGCTGCGGGTCAGGGCGATTGCATCTTAGTTCCGAGCGATCTCGTCCGGCGTTGACCGTCTAGAACCGCTCACTCCCACGCCCCCATGCCCCCTCTCGCTTGTGCATTACGGGCGATTTCCTCGATCGGAGGCAAGAGAGCATCCATTCTCAGGAGAAACGCTTCAAGATACGATTGCCCTGGCTGCGGGAGCGGGGCTTGATCTGACGGCGGCGCGCCCGTTTCTTCTGTGAACGGTGTCTCCTTCCTCGGTCTCCCCTGCTCCGTGACGCTCCTCGACTGGCTCTTCGTCGTCGGCTACCTCGTGCTCTCGTTCGGCATTGCGCTGTACTTTTATCAGCGCGCCGGGCAGGACACGTCGGAGTTCTTTCTGTCGGGCCGCGCCATGCCCTGGTGGCTGGCCGGAACGAGCATGGTGGCCACGACCTTCGCCGTGGACACGCCGCTGCTCGTGACCGAGATCGTGGCCGAGGACGGCATTGCAGGCAACTGGCTGTGGTGGAACGCCGCCATCGGTGGGATGCTCACCGTGTTCTTCTTCGCCCGCCTCTGGCGGCGCAGCGGGGTGATGACCGACGTCGAGTTCGTGGAGTTTCGGTACAGCGGAGAGGTGGCCGCCTGGCTCCGGGGCTTGAAGGCCGTCTTCTTTGGCCTACTGATGAACATTCTCATCATCGGGTGGGTGTCGTTGGCGATGGAGACCGTCATCGACCGGCTCTTTCCCGAGCTGACGCTGCTCGGCCAGGCCTCCTTTGCATTCCTGGGCCGTGAGGTGAGCGCGGCGCTGGTGGTGGTAGGCGGGCTCCTCCTCGTGGTGGCCGTCTACGCGCTGCTGTCGGGGCTCTGGGGGGTGATGGTCACGGACCTCTTCCAGTTCGTCGTCGCGATGGGGGGCACCATCGCGCTGGCGTTTTTGGTCCTCGACATGCCGGAGGTGGGAGGCATTCAGGGCCTCCACGATCAGCTGCCGGACGAGACCTTCAACCTGCTGCCGACGATCGGGGGCGCCGCCGAAGGGGCGGCCACGTTCTCCCTCTCGGCGCTGGCCTTCGCGGCGTACGCGGGCGTGCAGTGGTGGGCCAGCTGGTACCCGGGGGCCGAGCCGGGCGGCGGCGGCTACGTGGCCCAGCGGATGATGAGTGCGAAGGG
>CAZTDC010000409.1:0-488 GCA_964612165.1 uncultured Salinivenus sp. | reverse complement strand
GCCCAACGCCCTCTTCGCTACGCTCTGGTACACCATCGCCCACTTTTGCCTGCGCCCCTGGCCGTGGATCATTGTGGCCCTGGCGGCGCTGGTGCTGTACCCGGACCTCGACGAGCCCCGTGCCGGCTTCGTGCTCGTGATGAAGGACGTGTTGCCGCCGGGCATGCTGGGCCTCCTGTTTGCCGCGTTCCTGGCGGCGTTCATGAGCACGGTGTCCACCCAGCTCAACTGGGGCGTCTCCTACCTCGTGAACGACTTCTGGGCGCGCTTCGTGCAGCCGGAGGCCGAGGAAGATCATTACGTGCTCGTGTCCCGCGTGCTCACGTTCAGCGTGGCGCTCCTCAGCCTCCTCGTCACGCTGTTTCTGAATACCATCGCCGAGGCCTGGGGGCTTCTGCTGTCGGCGTCGGCGGGGCTGGGACTCGTGCTCATTCTGCGCTGGTACTGGTGGCGCGTGAACGCCTGGAGCGAAATGGTGGCCACGATCG
>CAZTDC010000408.1:0-3237 GCA_964612165.1 uncultured Salinivenus sp. | reverse complement strand
CGGGCCACATGAACGTGCTCTTGGCCGAGGCCAACGTCTCCTACGAGAAGCTCTTTGAGCTGGACGAGATTAACCCCGAGTTTCCGACCGCCGACCTCGCGATCGTCGTGGGCGCCAATGACGTGGTCAACCCGGCGGCGCGGACCGACGAGGGCAGTCCCATCTACGGCATGCCCATCTTGAACGTGGACGAGGCCGAGACGGTGGTCGTCATCAAGCGCAGCCTCAGTCCCGGCTATTCCGGCGTGCCGAACGACCTTTTCTACGCCGATAACACGAAGATGCTCTTCAGCGACGCGAAGGAGGCGGTGGCCGGCATCACGGAGTCGGTGAAAGAGATGCAGGAGGCGTAATGGTATTGCGGATCTCGTATTGCAGGGGATAAGGAATACGCAAGACGGAATACGTTAAATGTATCACGTCGGCTCTTTTTCCAGCATCCTCTCCAGAATCGGGCGGAGCTGTTCCCACACGTTCTGCGCCACGAGTCGGTGGCCGGCAGCCGTCGGATGGATCCCGTCATCCTGCATGAGCGAATCGACGCCCGCCACGTTTTGAAGGACAAACGGGATCAGCGTGACGCGATCGTACTGTCCCGCGAGGGTCGGGTATAGCTTACGGAACTGTTTCGTGTACTCGGGGCCGAGATTGGGGGGGATCCGCATGCCGGCAAGCAGCACCTGTGCCTCCGGGTAGGTGGAGAGAGTCGTGTCGATGATGGCGGTGAGATTTTGTTCTGTCGACTGCAGATCGACGCCGCGCAGCCCATCGTTCCCGCCCAGTTCGAGGATAAGCACGTCGACCTTCTCGTTCAGCAGCCAGCCGATGCGGCTGCGGCCGCCGGCGGTTGTCTCGCCGTTCACGCCCGCGTTTTGCACGGCCACGTTCCATCCGAGGGAGTCCACCTTTTGCTGGAGGCGGGTGGGGAAGGCCGCCTGCGAAGAGACGCCCAGACCTGCGGCAATGCTGTTGCCGAGAACGAGGACGCGCACCCCGTCGTCGCTGGTCGTGTCGGGGGCGGCAGAGGAGCGTTCTTTGGATTGGGTTATTGCTGTGGTATCGGACGAGGAGGGAGGCGACGAAGAATTGGAACGATCCTGCCCACATCCAGCCATGCACAGGACCCCAACCAGCAGAAAGAGGTATAGACGGGCGATCGACATAGGAGATCAAAACAACGAGACAGCATACTCGTGGGGCGAACCAGAGTCCGAGCGTCAGGGTTTCTGGCAGTCGCCCGCTAATACGCTCTCATCTGACATTTCTCACTGCTTCCCCTTCGATTGATGGACGAGGCCTCCGTTCTTCGTGTTGAGTCGCTCACCAAAACCTTCGACAGTGGTGGGCGCACGCTCACGGTGATTGACGACGTTTCCTTCCAGGTGGATGAAGGGGAGACCTGTTCGATCGTGGGTCCCTCGGGCAGCGGCAAGACGACGCTCCTGGGGCTTTGTGCCGGACTTGATCGACCCAGCAACGGGACCGTCACGCTCTGTGGGATCGAGCTCAATCCCTTAGATGAAGACGAGCGCGCACAGGTACGCAACCAGCACGTCGGCTTTGTCTTCCAGACCTTTCGCCTACTGCCGACGCTCACGGCATTGGAGAATGTGATGGTGCCCGCCGAGCTGCGCGGGACCCGTGACGCACGGGAGCGGGCTACCGATCTACTCGGTGAAGTGGGTCTGGGCGACCGGCTCGATCACTACCCGACGCAGCTCTCGGGCGGCGAGCAGCAGCGGGTGGCGATGGCCCGCGCCTTTATCAACGAGCCCCGCATTTTGTTTGCGGACGAACCAACCGGCAACCTCGACGCCGAGACAGCCGAGCGCGTGGAGGACGTGCTCTTCCGCCTCAACGAAACGGCGGACACGACCCTCGTGCTCGTCACCCACGACCAGGAGCTCGCCAGTCGCACGGAACGGGTCTTGCGATTGCGCGGGGGATCGCTCGTGGGTGATGAGCGGAGAACGGAGGAGGAAGCAGAGGCAGTCGCGTAAAGCTATGGGGCTGGAACGAAGGCCATCCCATCGGGGGCCCTTCCTACCGTTATCGTATCCGTTACCGCTGGTGCCTCCAGATCGACCACGCTCACCGTTTGGCTGCCGGCGTTGGCCACGTAAGCCTGAGGGCGGTTTGGCCGAGCGAGCACGCCGATCGGCTTGGCGCCCGTCTCAATTCGCTTCACTTGCTCCCGCTCCTGCGTATCAAAAACCACCGCGCCTCCTGCCCGGGGCGTCGACACAACAGCGTGCGCCCCGTTTGACTGAAACGCCACACGAATCGGAAAGCCCGCCGCGTTCAGCGTATCAGTCACCGTAGTCGATTCAGTGTCAATGATCGACACTGTGTCGTCCGCTCGATTGGTCACCCACACTTCCTTGCTCTCCGGTGTCACGGTGACGCCCTCAGCACCCTCACCAGTACGAACGTGCGTCTGTACCTCTGCCGCGCCGAGATCGACGACCGATAGGGTGCCGCTTCCGATGCTCGTGGCGTAGAGCCGGTCCTCACTGGGCGAAAGGGCCAGCATGTGCGTTCCCTTTTTGCCAGTCTTGAACGTGCGAAGTACCTCCCCGGTCGCAGCGTCCAGTTCGAGCACGGCCCGGGCGTCCTCCGCCGTCACGTAGAGGTGCTCCGCTGCCGGTCCCACGGCAATTCCATGCGGGCGATCGTAGCCCTCCAGGGACCACGTCGTCACAACGTTGCGCTCGGCCACGTCCACGACGGTGACGGTCCCCGCTTCGTAATTGGCCACGTACGCCCGGCCTCGTTCTGACGCAGCCGCCACCTCGTGCGGGCTCTTCCCCGTGGCCACGCTGTCCGTCACCGCCAGGGAAGAGGCGTTCACGAAGTAGAGGGAGTCGCCGTTCTTGTTGGCCACAAGCAGCCACCCCTCTCCGTTGCTACCAGAAGGGGGAGCTATGCCCAAGGCGAGGAGGGCCAGGCCCGCGAGAAGCGTAGAGAGTCGAGGCACGGGGGAGCTGCATCTGCGAGAGCGAGGAACGCTGAAAGGGGATGCGTGAATCCTGATGGACGGCACGGGACTCACACATCACGTATCACGCATCACGAGCGTGCGACTGGGGGGTACAAAAGATCTCCCCAGTTGTGTGTATCAGCGATTTCCTTACTCGTCAAGCCCCAGCTGCGAGGAGGCATCCTTCACGAGGGCCTTGGCAGCGTCGGGCGACTCGGCCTCCGAGTAGACGCGGAGTACCGGTTCCGTGCCGGACG
>CAZTDC010000407.1:0-3240 GCA_964612165.1 uncultured Salinivenus sp. | reverse complement strand
TGGGCATCGAAGGGGCCGCCTGGAGGGGGGCGCGGGGAGCGTTTTGCGTTGACAGGTGCGCGTAGGGGGAGTAGAGGGGGGCGGATCAGTACGAGTCGAGCTGCGTCGTCGCGTTGGTCCCGTAATCGACCAGCGTGCTTGTGTACCGGAAGTCGTTGTGCGAGGCCCGGTAGCGCACCACGTGGCCCGGTACCTCGTCGGAGAGAAACCAGGTGACGGTGTTTGCCCCCGGGGTGCCGCTGTACTCGACGCGCCGTGCCGTTAAGGAACCGGCGGGGGTCTCGACCTCCTCGGTGCCCGTCGTCGCGCCCTCCACGCTCTCCTCGGTCAGACGCTGGGGCGGGCGGTAGACCGTTTCCTCGGTCACGGGCACTTCGCCGACCTCGCCCTCCGGGTCTCGGGCCCGCATCCGCACGACCTCTTCCCGGTCGGGGTCGAGAAGCGCCTCGTAGATCCAGGCTTCCTCGCCCTGTACGCCGCGCACGCGCCACCACTCGTTGCCGTCGTCGGTGGTGGTGAGGAACGCCCGGCCGAGCGTATCGAGGGCTGTCTCGCCCTCGGCGGTCTGGATCTGGTAGTGGGCCCACTCCCCAGGCTCGTAGCGCGCCTCCGCCGGCCACGAGCCCCCGGCCGAAAAGGCGTAGGCGAACATGATCTGGGCCTGCTGCACCATGACCTGATTGTAGCGGGCCGAGCCGGGAGGCGGGAGGTCGGCGGCACGCACGATTTCGGCGCCGAGGGCCTTCCCCACCTGGGTTCCGGCCGCCTCCGCCGCGGAGTCGACCCCCTCGTGCACGACGGAGGACGCGAAGAAGCACCCGGAGAAGATACCGCCCGCCAGAACAGTGAGCAGCAGCACGGCCAGAAGTGGGCGAGCCCGTACGAGGAAGGAAGAGCGAGCGGAGTGCATGGTGAGCGAGAGAGATGGTGAGCAGAAGAGCGTAAATAAGGTGCCTCAGAGCGCGAACTGCACGCCGACCCTGCGGCTGATGTGCTCCGAATAGGACGTAAAATGGATGTCCACGAAAGGCTCGACTGAGGCCTTGGAAGTAGCGGCGCTCAACCGAACCTGTGGGAGAGCGGAAACAGGAATCGTCGCTGTCCGCTCCCCTCTGTCCGGTACCGGAGGGAGGCTCCGGCTCATATCAGAAGTTGCGAGCTCCGTTTGCGTTGTTTTTGTAGATGTTGTTGCTCTCATCCACCGCGTCCGCCCCGTCATTGGACGTTAGGCCCCAGGCGTCACTCTCCTGGATCAGGGAGTTGGTAAGCGTGAGTTGGCTCCCGTTCCCGACCTGCACATTGGCTGCGTCCGAGTTGATGTCCAGGTTATCGCTCCCGGCGTACTCGACGGTGACGTAGCTGAGCTCGTTGTTGATGTTGGAGGATTCGAAGTAAATGCCCTGCCAGGCTCCTTTCTGCTTCGTGATGCCCGTGAATTTGATGCTGTCCGCCTCCGTCCCTGAAGCTTTGAAGGCCGTGTCGTCTTGATGAATCCGCAGTCCAGCCTCCGACTCGAACTCGAAGGTGGTCCCGGCCTCGACGGTCACGTCGCTGCCGTCTTTGATTATGCGAACCCCCGAGATTTGATAGGGAACCCCAAGGGCCGACACGGTCAGCGTTTCCCCGACAATGTCACCGTTGCCGACGCGGATCGGGGATTCGAAGCTAGAGCTCCCGTCCGGCGCGCCGATCGTCGAGGCATACAGGTTCATCGCCGCCTTTTCGTTTCCGGCGAAGGTGTTGCCCGAGAAGTCCGGGAGGTCGGCGCCGCTTTCGGCGGAGAGTCCGTAGTTTGCGTTATCGCGGACGGTGGAGGTGGAGATGGAGACGGAGCTGCCTTCGCCTATCTGGAGGCCAGCCGCGTCCGATTTGATGTCCAAGTTGTCGCTCCCGGCGTACTCGACGGTGACGTGGCTGAGCTCGTTGTTGATGTTGGAGGACTCGAAGTAAATGCCTTTCCAGGCGCCTTTCTGCTTCGTGATGCCCGTGAATTTGATGCTGTCCGCCTCCGTCCCTGAAGCTTTGAAGGCCGTGTCGTCTTGATGAATCCGCAGTCCAGCCTCCGACTCGAACTCGAAGGTGGTCCCGGCCTCGACGGTCACGTCGCTGCCGTCTTTGATTATGCGAACCCCCGAGATTTGATAGGGAACCCCAAGGGCCGACACGGTCAGCGTTTCCCCGACAATGTCACCGTTGCCGACGCGGATCGGGGATTCGAAGCTAGAGCTCCCGTCCGGCGCGCCGATCGTCGAGGCATACAGGTTCATCGCCGCCTTTTCGTTTCCGGCGAAGGTGTTGCCTGAGAAGTCAGGAAGGTCGGCGCCGCTTTCGGCGGAGAGTCCGTAGTTTGCGTTATTGCGGACGGTGGAGGTGGAGATGGAGACGGAGCTGCCTTCGCCTATCTGTAGGCCAGCCGCGTCCGAGTTGATGTCCAAGTTGTCGCTCCCGGCGTACTCGACGGTGACGTAGCTGAGCTCGTTGTTGACGTTGGAGGATTCAAAGTAAATGCCCTTCCAGAAGCCGGTCTGCTGGGTCGTGCCCGTCATCAGAATGCCGTTCGAGGAAGTCCCTTGGGCCACCAGCGCGGATCCGTCCCCACACACTTCCAGTCCGGTGTCGGACTCGAATTCGATCGTCACGCCCGCCTCGACCGTGAGCGTCGAACTGTTTTCCACGCAGACGGTGCTGGTGACGAGGTAGCTGGCATCGGGGGACAGGGTGCGGTCGGACGTAATGTTGGAGCTGATTTCGACGGTCTGCGTGGTGCTTCTCTCCTCGAGAATCAGTCCGAACGGACGGGTTGTCTGCTCCCGTTCCGGCGAGCTGGTGGCGATCTCCGCGTAGACGACGACCATCGTCTGGTCGCTTCCGAGATCGGTCTCGGACAGTGCCCGGCTTTGGATCTCAGAGGGGGTCCAGTGGTTGCCCGGGACCCAGTGATTACCGGGAACCCAGTGGTTGCCCGGGACCCAGTGATTGCCCGGAACCCAATCGCTTCCCCCAAAGAGCTCCTCGGTAGAGAGGCCGTTCGAGAGATCGTCGGCCGTAACAGATATGGCGTCGCTCGACGCCTCGTTGACCACCTCTCCGTCTTGGATCTGGAAGGAGGAGAGCTGGATCTCTCCACTCCACTCCCCTCCAGCGTCCAGGCCGACCTGCACACTGTTCCGGAAGAAGTCCCAGGTAAAGTCGCCCGGGGTCTCCTGAACAAGTTGTGTTTGGGCGTTGGAGGGTTCGGCG
>CAZTDC010000406.1:0-3253 GCA_964612165.1 uncultured Salinivenus sp. | reverse complement strand
TCGGAGGCGAGGACGGTGGCCCGGTACCGCTCGGACTCCGGGGCGTCGGTGTGGTCGTCCCCGCAGAGGGGGCAGATGTAAGAGGACGTTCGCCGGAGGGACCAGAGGGACCGGTTCAGGCGCGCGCCGCCGAGCCACGTGCCGTCGGTCCAGAGGAGGTTGAGGGCGAGGGTCTGGTGGATCACTTCGTCGGCCACGGTGTCGAGGTCGTCGAACGGGACGGCCGACACGTCGGTGTGCACGTCGGCCGGGGCCTCGTCGCACCACGTCTGGATGAGGTGGATGGCCTGCCGCGTGACCTCATGGATGGGCGCGTCGGGGTTCTCGTCACGCAGTTGCAGCAGCAGGGAAAAAATGTGCTCGCTGTCCGTCGTGCCCTGAATGCTGTGCCTGTGCTTGTCAGAGAGGCGGTCCAGCAGGCGAGGACGAACGTCGTCGAAGGCGGGGACGTGGCCGTTGTGGATGAGGAAGGCGGGGCCGTGGCGAAACGGATGGGTGTTGTCGTGGGAGGGGTCGCCAACCGTCGCGCGGCGGATGTGGGCGAGGAGCGTGGTGCCTTCCAGTTGCAGCGCCTGATCGCGGTAGTCTTGGCTTTCCGAGGCAGGCTGGACCTGTCGCACGCAGCGGGCTGTGCCGTTCGTGATGCTCGCCATGCCCCAGCCGTGGGGATTCGATAGGCCGCGGGTGTCCTTTTGGCTCTGGGCGAGGAGCGCGTTTTGGGCGTCGAGCAGTTCGCAGGCGGCGCGGGTCGGGTGGGTGGCCTGAAGGGCGTAGAGGCGGCACATGGGATGCGAAAACGGCGTGGCAGGTGTTTTCCGGCGTCGAGGGACTACTGCGGAATCATCACGTGGGCCCAGGGTTTGCCGGGGGCCATCAGCCAGGGGCCGCCCTCGGGACTGGTGGGAAGACCGGTCGTCTCTGCGGTTTCGTACGGCACGTAGAGCACGCGAAGACGGGACGGGTCGCGCACCGAGTCGGCCTCGGCGTCGTAAGCCCCGGCGGGGCCGGAGAGGTTGTAGAGGACTGTCGGGCGATCCGGATAGGAGAGGGTCCCGTCCTCGATCTCGGCGCGCCGAATGCTGTCGACAGCGGCTCCGGATTTGCCTTCTTGGCGGAGCTCGCGGCCCCGCTTCATGAACGGCTCGAGCGATTCATGATAGCAGGCGACGTGGAAGTTGTCCTCCGTCGGGTCGTCGGCCAGGCACACCAGTTTCCCGTCCCCGTCGCGAAGCGTCGTCAGGGTCATGTCCTCGTCGTAGCCGAGGATGGTCGCGTCCTCCCGCATCGGGGCGGGCGCGGCCTTGACCGCAGCGGCGATCTGTTCGTCGGGGCTCGGGGGCGACTGGGCCTGCGTTCCACAGGCAAGGAGCGTGCTGCTGAGAAGAAGCGAAAGAACGACAGTGCGGAGCATGGCAGGAGACCGTTTGGGACAGGTTGTGCTCACGTCTAGCATACAAATCAGCGAGCGATTCTGCACATTCGGGCACTCGGACGCTTATGGACGAATCGAACGCGCGCTTCTTTCGCCTCCGATGGGCAGACCGAGGACAGGGCGGGCCCGGACGTGCTTCGCCATCCAAAAATACCGTCCCGAGTGGGCGCAGGCGAGTATTCGTCGCTGACTCAGGGCGACACGAGACTCCAGGTCGTTGTCAGCGGCAGTGCGGCCGCCACTGGCCCGCGACCGACACGTCGCCCGGTACGGGCGTCCAGGACGGGCCATGGCAGAGGGCGTTACCAGTAGATTGTGAGTCGGCCAAACCCGTTGTCGAACCGGCCCGGCGAATCCGGGATGCCGGGAGGGAGGTCGTCGTTGTCGAGGTCGTATCCTACGCCGAAGGTGACGGATCCGTGCTCGAATGCGTATCCCACGAGCGGAGCGAGGCGATAATTGTTGCGCCCGAGCACAAACCATTCACCCGTCCACTGTCGGGTCATCTGCGCCCCGTTCTCCAGATTGGGGCGCTGAAAAAACAGGTACTCAAGGCCAAAAATCAGACCCGTCGATTCCGGCTCATGGGTGACGCGAACCTTGAGACGGCGGTGCGGATCGCGGTAGTCAATTGGACCGTCGATCGTGGAGAGCCCAAAGTGCTCCCCGGTCTGGTGGTCGCGGTACTGCGTGTACATGCCCCACACCTCTCCCTTGAGTTTCCACCAGTCGGCCAGGAGGAAGGCGCCGACCGTTTCCGTCGATTGCGTGGCCGTGTAGTCGGCCTGCACCTCGCCACTCGAGCCATAGCGATGCCGCCGGTTCATGTCCCGGCGGTAGAACGCCCCGACGGTCACGTAGGGAAACTGATACTCGGCCAGTCCGGAGAGGAAGTAGAGAGATTCGTCTTCCTGAAATCGGAAATCGGGCGTGTTCTGGGCCGTGAATGTCATCTCGCTCTGCGGCTGGACGCTGGCGTGCACCTCGCCTCGCAGGCGATGTCGAGCCGGGGACGTGAGGGTGGCTGAGAGCAGAAACGGACGGGTGCCGTAGGTGCGAAGCAGACGCTCGTCCTGCGCGGGCACGCCGAGGGTGTTGTAGAGAAAGTCGTTGTAGAGATTCTGGAAGGTCACGTCGACGCGTGCCGTGCCGAGTTGCTCCCGTTCGAACTGGTAAAAGAGGGTGGCGTCGAGGTCCGGCTTGTATTCGGCGAAGGTGTGCCGGGCCCCAACCATGTGATCCTCGCTGACCTGCCACTGGTAGCCGAGCGTAAGGAGGGCGCGCCGTCCACGTGCATCCTGCTGCAAGTCGGCATTGACGTCGAGCTGGTGGTCGTCCCCGAGCGACACGCTCTGCTTGAGCTGCGTGACGACGGCGCCGGTGGTGCGCTCAATGCTTCCCGCATACGTCCGCACTCCGTTCGGGGCTTGGGCCCATTGGGAGGACGCCCGTCCCGTGAATCGGTAGGTCAGCATGTCGAGCCCGTACTCCCGGTCCATGTCGGGCGTCAGGTGGCGGAAGACCCCGCGGTCATACAGTTCCAGCGCTTGGGGATCGATTTGCCCGTCGCTTCGGAGGGGAGACGTGAACCCGTACTCGTCCCGGTTAAAGATCCAGCCTCCGTAGCTATGGGAGCGGTCCAGGACGTGCAGACGCTGCCGCTGGATCCAGCCGGCCATGGTCGCCCGTCGACGATCAGGCGAAGGCGTTGTCGTTTCGACGTCGGAGGAGTCCGCCTGTGTCGGAGCGAAGGCCCGCTGAGCACAGATTTCCCGAACGGGGACCCCAAGTGCTAGAACCGAAAGCAGCACAAGCAGCTGG
>CAZTDC010000405.1:0-3276 GCA_964612165.1 uncultured Salinivenus sp. | reverse complement strand
CTCGCCTTGTGCGTACACGACAGCTGTCGGTACAGGCAGGGATTTTTGCCGCGAAACCGGGAGTTTGAAGACTGGAAATTTTTGTACCTGAAGGCTAAAGCCGTGAGCAAACGCCCTTGACGCGATAGAAAAGAGGCCTCACGTTCTGGAAGAGAACCGCATTCTCATTTATCCAGAACAGTGAGACCTCTTGCCATGAAGGTACAAGATCTGCCACGCAGACTAAACCACCCTCGACTGGAAGTCGAAGGATTTTATGAACGGTGTGACGGCTGAAAGCCGGCTAAAGCTCATTCCTCTACCGTGAAATTCGAAACGGGCGGCTCCCGGTCGTGTCCCTCGATGTAGTCACGGATCTGCTCTTCCGTAACCCGGCCGGGTCCGCCCACACAAAAGTATTCCCTGGCCCAAAAATGCCCTACCAATACCGTTCCCTCAGATGAGCAAACTCCTGCTGCAGCTGCTTGGGCGACCGACCTTTTGCTCTCTTCACTAGATCGGATGGACTCAAGGTTGGCGGACTCGACGCAAGAATGTGCACGTGATCCCTTCCAACGTGCCCGCCCTCGATCCGTACATCGAGACCGAGGCAGGTCTGACGGATCAGCTCCCGTGCCCGATGGGCGACTTCTCCTTTCAAAACGTGATACCGGTACTTCGTCACCCATACCAGATGGTATTTGATCTCGTAAAGTGTATGCGACCCGCGTCGGTATCCGCTCATCTGTCTTCTGGGGAAACTCGTCCTTAGTGGAAGTCCGCGCTCCCCGGAAGATAACAGCTAAATCGGCTCGTCTGAAAGACGAGGGTTTTGAACCGGGTGCGTGGAAATAAAAAGAAAAATCTGAAATCTAGAGCGACGAGACGCTCGTTTGGGAGTATTCTGACGGTTCGAGCAAAGTGGTCTCATGCCGGATGCGAGTGGAAGAGGCCTCTCTTTGGTTGATTTCCTGGGCCCATACACAGCGACTCAAACCCAAAACTCCGGAATCGCTCTGCTCCCGGTTGTGCGTGAATTTGCTCGTGGAACAGCGGGACAGCGCCCCGACGAGGATCGGGCAGGCTAGCTTTTTCAACAAACGCCGGGTGTTCGTAGACCCGATTTTTGACGCCGTGCGCGATGAGGCACGTTTTGAACGATCTCTCGAGCGACCGCTGAAGTACGACGGGATGCTGTTGAGCACTCGCTCCACAGTCTCCCAGCACTGAAGAGTCTTTCTGGCACGAGTACACGACGCTGACCGGGGACATTGACGGCGCTGACGGCATGGACCAAGTCTTCGTGAGTCCGGGCCCGATGAGGTGGCCATCCACCGTCAGCGCTCCCTGGTGAACGAACGCTTCGAGCTCCAGGGCCTCAACTTCCTCTCTGTCAGGCGGAGAGGCAGCAACCTGCCTGACCGCCTGCTAGACGTGACCGACAACCGGCAGACCGACCCTAGAGCGACGTGTTGATCCGCAACCACGTCTACCGTCGCTAGCCCAGACAACCCGCTGTAGACGTCATCGGCGGCCCATCTGTGCGTTTCCATCCAGCGCCGCGTGTACGTCATCGGGCCACCGTCGCGCAGCGACATCTCGGTGAGACTGGGCCAGAGGCGACCAGATTCTGGTACGCCCCGCAGCCTGCTGATCATCGACAACAGAGAGTCGTGTCTGCAGAGAGTCGCGTCTGAACGTCGGAGCGAACCGCTACCTCGATCGGGAATCCGTAGATGCCGAAGCGGTTTGTAGGAGCTCCTCCGGCGCCCCGTCAAGGAAGGGCGTGGGACGACGGTCGTAGCCCCGCTCGCGTTTCGGATACGTGAGCACGAGGTGCGTCTCGGCCCGCGTCATGCCTACGTACAGCAGGCGACGGCTCTCGCGGCGCTCCTCCGGGTCACGGGCAAAGTAGGGCGGAAAGGCGTTGTTGTGCACATCCATGCACACGACGCGCTCGAACTCCAGTCCCTTGGCGCTGTGGTAGGTGGAGAGCGTGACCACGTCTTCGCCACGCGGGGTCGTCTCCTCCCCCCACAGCGCAAGGTGGGTGAGCAGGTCCTCCAGCGCCGCGCTCCGAAGCGGCTCGTCGGCGTAGGGCGCGAAGAGGGCGTTGAGGCGACGGGCGAGGCCGGGCTGGAGCCCCGCCGTGACGGTGAGGAGCTCGTCCTCGTCGATAAGGGTGTACAGGTCGTGCTGGCGCGTGCGGTCCGGGAGGGCACGCGGAAGCAGGGAGCGGAGATCATCGGCGGCGGGGGAGGCGTCGCGCAGGGCCCAGGTGTGTCCCACCTGGAGGAACCGCTGCGCGTCCCTTGACAGGGCTGCGGGATCGGGCGACTCGTACGTGAGGGCCGCCACGAGGAGCGGCAGCAGCGGCTCGTGGGCGAGGACGCGGCGGCGGCGCGCCCGCTCGTGCTGGAGCCGCTCCAGGATACGCTGCTGGTCCTCGCAGTCGGCCAGGGCGCGGTGGGCCGTCTCGGCGTCATCGTCGAGAAGCTGCTCGCGGAGGTGCCCGGCCGTGTAGCGCCGGAGGTCGGGAAAGACCTCGTGCGCGGCGGGCAGAAGGTCGTAGGTCGCCGCCCAGCAGGCGTCAGCGTCGTGCGTGTCGGCCAGCCGATCCAGGATGCGGAAATCGTAGCGCTGGCCGTTGTGCGCGACGAGCGGGGCCGTGCCCACGAAGTCGCAGAAGTCGGCCCACACCTCGGCCTCGGGCCGCGCGTCGGCAAAGTCGGTGTCCGGATCCAGGCCGCATACCTCGCGCAGGACCTCGCGCTCATCCTCTGTGAGATCGTCGGGCAGCTGCACGAGCTCGGAGAAGCGATCGACCACCGTTCCCTCCCGCACCTTCAGCGCCCCAATCTCGGCGACGCGGCATTGCCGCGGATCGGTCCCGGTGGCTTCCAGATCCACCATCACGTACTCGGGGAAAAGCGGCTCGGCGGCGGACGGCCCCGTCGCCATCTGCAGCAGCTTCAGCAATCGCACCGACGGGCTGTGGAACGCCCGCTCCGCGTTGACCCCGAGCACCGCATCCGAGTCGAGGCCCAGCAGCGCCTGCTGATCGGACGGCAGCCCCGCGTCCGGATCGAGAAGCAGAATGTGCGGCGGCTCGTGATCGTCGGGGAAGGCGCCGGTGCGCTCGGCCCAGCGGAGCATCCCCTCCAGGTCCGTCGTCAACACCACGTCGTCGGCGCCGAGCGGGGGAATGCCCTCCTCTGCCGGCCGGGCAAACAGGGCCTCTTGCATCTCCGGCAGGGGGGCGGGCGGGTCCGTTTCGAGGCCGAGCGCCCGCCGCAC
>CAZTDC010000404.1:0-3308 GCA_964612165.1 uncultured Salinivenus sp. | reverse complement strand
CAGGACAACGCCGACCTGCGCCTCACCGAGCTCGGCTACAAGCTGGGCCTCGCGTCCCAGCAGCGCTACGACCGCATGCTGGCGAAGGAGCGGGCCATCGACCGCACCCGGGAGGCCCTGTCCGACACCAGCGTCGATCCCGACCAGGTGGACGACTACCTCCAGTCGGTGGGCACCTCGACGCTCGACCAGCCGCGGCCCGTGATCGAGCTCTGCAAGCGGCCGGAGGTCGACTCCGCCGATCTGCTGCGCCACGCCGGGATCTACGACGAGGTCGTCGTCGAGGCGCCCGGCATGCTCAGCGCCCCGCGCCTCATCGAGATCGACCTCAAGTACGAGGGCTACATCGAGCGGCAGCAGGACATGGTCGAGGAGATGGAGGAGAAGGAGCGCTGGCCCATCCCCGACGACTTCGATTACCACGGGCTCGACAACATTTCCATCGAGGCGCGTGAGAAGCTGAACAAGGTGGAGCCGGACAACCTGGGTCAAGCGTCGCGCGTGCCCGGCGTTCGTGCCTCGGACATCTCGGTGCTTATGGTCCTCCTCAAAAACGAGGGCGTGGAGCCGCTACCCAAGGAGCGCGACCTGGACCTCGACAACATGGGCGGCGACGGCCAGTCGTTCGGCGTTTCACGTGAACAGGCGGTCGAGGTCTCCGGCTGATTCGGGCAACCCGTACAGAGGAGCACTCTTTTCTATTGCTTGCCATATCGAAGCTTCGTGGAGGCAAAACGGATTTGCCTCCATGCCTCCACAGCGTCCGCGCTCCCCCGTCGTTTTGGTTTTCACCTGCGAATCTGGCAATTCCTATGGAAACAACGATCTGGAACCCCTTCGACCAGCTGACCGCTGCGCAGCGCCAGCAGCTCAACGCGTTCGCAGAGATGCTCTGCCGGTTCAACGACCGGGTCAACCTCATTTCACCTGATACCGAGGCCGACGTTGAGACGCAGCACCTGCTCCACTGCCTGACGCTCACGACCCGTGACTTTCCGGCCGGCAGCACGATCGTCGACTGGGGCACCGGGGGTGGCCTGCCCGCCATCCCACTGGCCATCTGCTATCCGGACGTGACGGTTGTGGGGGTGGACTCGGTGGGGAAGAAGGGGCGCGCCGTGCGAACGATGGCCCGGCGGCTAGACCTGGACAACTGCTATGCCTGGACGGGACGGGCGGAGGAGTGGCCGGGGGAGGCGCACTACTCGGTGTCCCGGGCCACCGCCCCGCTGGCCGAGCTGTGGCAGTGGCACCGGCGCGTGGCCGTCGACCTCGACGAGCCGGGGGCCGACGACATGTGGGCGCAGGGGCTGCTGACGCTCAAGGGCGGGGACCTCAGTGACGAGATTGCGGTGCTCCACGACGTGGATCCGGACGTGGCGGTGGAGCGGCAGTCCCTCCAGCTCCTGCTCGGACGGAATGGGTTCTTTGGAGAGAAGGAGTTGGTGGCGGTCACATAATGCGTCTTACGTGTGTGGCGCATGCGACCCTGGATGCCCCTGCGCTTTTTCGCTGTTTTTCTGCGCCTCATCTGTTCCGCTGATTTCCTGTTGTGCGCCGGACCATGATCAAGACCGTCTTCGGCCTCGCTGTTGGCTACGGAGCCATCGTCGGCCTCGCGTTTGCCTTTCAGGACCAGCTCCTCTTTCAGCCTACGAACCGCCTTCTCGCCACCCCCGACGATGCGGGGATGGACTACGAAACCGTCCACCTGAGCACCGAGGACGGCGAGACGCTTCACAGCTGGTGGATCCCGACGCCCGACGTTTCACGTGCAACATTGCTCTTTTTCCACGGCAACGCGGGCAACATTTCCGGCCGCCTGGAAAGCGTGCAACAATTTCACCAGCTCGGGCTGAACGTCCTAATTGTTGACTATCGGGGGTACGGCCAGAGTACCGGGAATCCCTCTGAACAGGGCATCTATAAGGACGCCGAAGCGTGCTGGCTGCACCTGACGGAGACGCGGGGAATCGCACCGGAGGACATTGTCGTCTTCGGGCGGTCGATGGGGGGCGGGCCCGCGACGTGGCTCGCAGCGCGACAGCCCCCCGGCGCCGTCATCCTGGAGTCGGTGTTCACGAACGTGCCCGACATCGGGGCGCATCACTACTCGTTTCTGCCGGTCCGGGCCCTCGCCACGAACCAGTTCGACAACGAATCGCGGGTGGGCGAGATTGAGGCCCCGACGCTCCACATTCACAGCCGGGAGGATCGGATCGTACCTATCGAGCTCGGGCGGGAGGTCTACGAGGCGGCCACCGAGCCGAAGCAGTTCTTGGAGATTCAGGGCGGGCACAACGACGGCTTCCTGGTGTCGGCGGACGCCTATCTTCGCACTATTGATGCCTTTCTGGACACTCATCTATCCCGTTCGTCTCCATCTGATTGATGCGACCGTTTTGGGTTTGTGCGAATGTAGCGACGGATGCGATGGAGCTCTTTTCGGTTCCGCACGATGTGGTCGTGGAAGCTTGACTGCCAGACCGTCTCGCCCGGTGTGTTTCGTTTCTCGTTGATGCGGCGGGTGACGGCGGCTTTGAAGCAGCCGATGATGGTGGAGAGGGTTCCGGCTCTTTGTTTTTCGAGGCCGGGAGGCAGTTCCTGGGAGGTCTTCGCGAGGTGCACCTCGCGAATTTCTTTCCGAGACTGGCATGTCTCGCGACCCTTCCTTTTTGATCTTCCTCCTTCATTCCTGGAGTTTACATCTGTCTCCTCCTCCTGGTCATCGTCGGAGTGGCAGATCCAGACGAGGCCATGGACGTGATCCGGCATGACGATAAAGGCGTCCAGGGAAACCCCATCCCGGAGTTTGCCAGTTCGCTGCCATTCTTCGGCGACGATCTTGCCGTACGCACTGAGGTACATCCGGCCGCGTTTGACGGTACCGAAGAGGGGCACTCGTTTTCGGGTGTTCGTCGTGACGAAGTACGCGCCGCCGCGGTAGTCGTGGTGATCGAACCGGCGGGAGCGGGCGCCGGGCGGGGGATTGACGAAGCGGTTCACAGGGCCAGACAGGAGGCATTCGAGAAGAGGGCTGTACCGTAGACACCTCATGACCCTGGTTCCTAACGTTTCCTATTTCCGGCTTTCAGTCCAGCTTGGCAAGGATGTCGCGAGGTGCTCCTCGCGACGATACCTTCCGAGAATAAGCACGAGAAAGTGTCTACGCTTCAACGGCCGCCACCGTCTCGGTGTCTTCCAGCAACAGCGATTCCGTCACGTGAAGCGCGTCGTCGAGGGTGGGGACATTCTGGACGATGGCGCGCATGAGGCCGCCCTCCACGTCGTCCTTCATCACGTACTCG
>CAZTDC010000403.1:0-3324 GCA_964612165.1 uncultured Salinivenus sp. | reverse complement strand
TCCGAGCCGGTCACGTCATAGCCGCGGTTGAGGAGCACCTCGGCGATGGAGCTCATGCCAATGCCGCCAATACCCACCATGTGGATCTGGCGGATGCGGCCCAAAGCCGGTTGTTTGCGAAGTTCGGTCATCAGTCGAAGTCGATCGAGGAAGGCATACCCAGACGTCGTCCCAGCGGGACGATTCTCCTAGATTCAGAATAGCTGGTTTTCTTTACGGGGCGCACCAGCGACGCCCCTGAACGTCAAGCGGGTTCGTGAGAATTTGTGCGATAGCGATCGGCGAGGGTGAGCACGTCACGGGCGATGGTTTCGGCGGCCCCGGGGCGTGCCATGTCCCGAGCGGCGTCGGCCATCTCGTTCCGGGTGTCGGGATCATGCAGGAGGTCGTGCACTACCTCAACGAAGCGATCCGTTAGCTCCGACTCCGGAAGCAACTGTGCGGCCCCCGTGCGCTCCATGCTCCGCGCATTTTTCGTCTGATGATCGGCCACGACGTTCGGGGAGGGCACCAACACAGCGGGCGTGCCCGTCACCATCAGTTCGCTGCAGGTGAGCGCTCCGGCGCGACAGACGACGAGATCGGCCGCCGCGTAGGCCCGGTCCATGCGGTCGATGTACTCCAGCAGGCGGAGCCGAGGATGGTCGGCGACGCGCTCGGTGATGGCCTCGTGGTACCGGGTCCCCGTCTGCCAGACGACATGCACGTCGTCCTCGTCCAACAGCGCTTCTAGGTTCGTCTCTACCGCTTCGTTGAGCGCCGCGCTGCCGAGCGAGCCCCCCATCACGAGGAGTACGCGTCCGTCGGCCGGCAGCTGGAGGGCGGCGCGCGCCTCGCCCGGATCGGCCTCTCGCAGCGACCGCCGCGTCGGGTTGCCGCTGACCTCGGCCCGAGCGGCGGGCACCCACTCCTTCGCCTCGGGAAAGGCAAGGTGGACGCGTTCGGCCAGACGGGCCAGCAGTCGGTTCGTGACCCCCGCGTAGGCGTTCTGCTCCTGGATGAGGAGGGGCCGCCCGCGCAGCCACGCTGCCAGGAGCACCGGCCCGGACACGTAGCCCCCCGTCCCCACCGCCACGTCCGGCTGAATGGAGCCCACCAGCCGCCAGCTCTGCATGAGGCCCTGCAACACCCGAACCGGTGCCATCAGGTTCTTCGCCGAGAAGCGTCGCTGGATGCCCTGGGCCGTGATGGGATGGAGCGCATACCCGGCCGCCGGCACCGCGCGCGCCTCCAGCCGGTCCTCCGTCCCGGCAAACACCACTCGTGCCTCCGGTCGGAGGGCCGTGATGGCGTCGGCAATGGCAATGGCCGGATACACGTGTCCCCCCGTGCCGCCACCGGCCATCAGTATGTGCGGAGGACGCGTCTCCATTTCGTCGAACAATCAGCGAGTGAGCAGTCGAAAAGGAAATTCTGGCTGCGAGGCACCGCCTCACGGCGCCCACTTCAGCACAAGCGGAGCGGTCAAACGAAGTCCCGGTGTTGTCGTCGCACCTCGTCGGGGGTGCGTTTTTCCCGCTGCCGGGAAATATTGAGCAGGACGCCCACCATGATGCCGTTGGCCACCATCGACGTGCCGCCGTACGACACGAAGGGCATGGGGAGCCCCGTAACCGGCAGCAGGCCGCACGCAACCGCCGCGTGCACGAACCCATACGTCACGATGAGCGTCGTGAAGCCCACCGCGAGGACGAGGCCCAGCGGATCGGGGGCGTCTCGCGCAATGCGCAGATACCCCCGAAACAGTATCACGCAGAACCCAAACAGCAGCAGGAATGCCCCGACCATGCCGTACTCTTCTGCGATAATCGCGAAGATGAAGTCGTTGTAGGGAGCGGGCAAGAAGTCGCGCTGGATGCTCTTGCCCGGCCCCACGCCCGTGACTCCCCCGACGGCAAACGCCATGCGCGCCTGCTTGGCCTGATACTGCTCGCCCCGCGCACTCGTCACGTACTCGGGATCGGTATTCGCAAACAGGTCCGTCTCCAGGTACGCCTCCAGCCGCGCCGCCCGATGGGGCGATGTCACAATGAGCACCACACCCAGCACAGCGCCGAGCACCCCGAGCCCCCCAATCTGCAGCGCGCTCACCCGTCCCACAAAACACATCAGAATAATCGCGAGGAGCAGCACCGCCGAGGTCGACAGGTCGTCGAGTCCGATGAGCAGGATGGTTCCGAACACCCACACGAGAATGGGCAAAAAGGCCCGGCTGAAGCTCTTCACGTACTCCTGCTTCTTCACCAGTAGCACCGCCACGTAGAACACGAGCGATACCCGTGCAAGCTCGGACGGCTGAAACCCGAACCCGGCAATCCGAATCCAGCGATCGGCCCCCGCCGAGAAGAAGCCCACGATCTTGACGGCGAGGAGCAACAGCAGCGCCCCCACCAATCCAATCCGGCTGTACCGGGCCAGCGTCCGGTAGTCGATGAGGCTCACCACGCCCATCACCCCGAACGCGATCCCCACGCGGACGAGGTGGCGCAAGAGGAACTGTTCCGGCTCCGTGCCGGCCCGCACCTCCGCCAGATACGTGATGGCGCTGTACACGGCCACCACCCCCACGGCCGACAGGCCCATCACGACCCACAGGACGTACTTGTCCAGTGACGCCCGGTCGGTAACCATCTGTTTGAAGGTATCAACGAAGCTCATCGGTTGTCGTCGTCAAGTATGGGATTCATCTCTCCCGGTCAGCACAAATTTCGCGTGATACGTGAATTGTGATCTGTGATTTTCCACGTTCACATCACACCTCACGGATCACGTATCACTCATCACAGAAGCGTCTTCACCAGTCGGCGAAAAATGTTGCCCCGCTCCTCATAGTCCTCGTACATGTCGAAGGACGAGCACGCTGGACTCAGCAGCACCACGTCGCCCGGCTGCGCGAAGCGCTGCGCCTGATCGAGGGCGTCCTCCATCGAGCGCACCGTGGTCTGCTCCTCCGCCTCGGCGCCGAGTTCCTCATACACCTTATCGGCACTCTCGCCGAGGGCGACCACCGCACGTACCCCCTCCCGAACCAGCGGCTTCAAATCGGTGTAGTCGTTGCCCTTGTCACGTCCCCCCGCGATAAGGACGACGGGCCGCTCGAAGCTCTCCAGCGCGTACCACACCGCGTTCACATTGGTGGCTTTCGAGTCGTTGACGTACAGCACGTCGCCAATCATACGCACCTCTTCCAAACGGTGCGGAACGCCCTCGAAGCCAGACAGGCTCTCGCGGATGACGTCTTTTTCCACCTCCATCACGCGGGCCGAGACCGCTGCCGCGAGCGAATTGTACAGATTGTGACGCCCGCGAAGGGCCAGCTCGTCT
>CAZTDC010000402.1:0-3328 GCA_964612165.1 uncultured Salinivenus sp. | reverse complement strand
TGAACGACGCCCCCGCCATGGCCAACGCCACGGTCGGCATCGCGATGGGCGCCGCTGGCTCGGACGTGGCCCTGGAGACGGCCGACGTGGCCCTGATGGCCGACCACCTCGGGCACCTGCCCTTTGCCGTGGGCCTCAGCCGCCAGACGCGACGCATTATCCAGCAAAACCTGTGGATTGCGCTCGGCATGGTCGCCGTGCTCGTCCCGGCTACGATTTTTGGTTTGCAGATTGGGCCTGCCGTGGTGCTGCACGAAGGCTCGACGCTTCTGGTGGTGGGCAATGCCCTGCGGCTACTGGGGTACGAGGCGGAGTAGATGGCGGTCTCGTCGGGTCCCTTCGTCTCAGAAGGTCGTTTTAAGCCGGCACATTTCTCGTAGGGTATATCATTGGTTGATGGAAGCGAATCCTTTTCTTTTTGGGTCGAGATTTGCTTGCATGAAAGACAAGCACGTTCGACTTTCCATCGGCCTGCCGTTTAGGGCCGGTGTGCCTCATGACCGATCGAGAACGTGCGTTTATTCGTATCGTGCATTTCATTTGTTAATGCCGCATTTGCAGGTAACCGCCCGATTGTTTCTCGCCGTACTCGGCTTCGTAGCCGGACTGGCTCTTGTTGGACCCGAGTTGCTCCACGCGCAAGAGTCAGGGCCGTCGATCGAGCCGTTCAGTTTACAGAATCAGTCTCCGGACTACCTTGCCAAGTCGTGGACGATTGAGGACGGCCTGCCGCTCAACGTGGTCGGCGCAATCACACAGACCCGAGATGGAATGCTTTGGGCGGGCACGCTCGACGGGCTCGTCCGATTCGATGGGCACTCTTTCACAACCTACACAGCTTCGGAAACAGAGGGACTGGTGGGAAACCGGGTCAAGGCACTGCACGAGGATGCAGAGGGAACCTTATGGATTGGGACCTCGACGGGGGTGTCGACCTATCGCGACGGGACGTTTCGACGAGTTGACCCCGTAAGCGGGAACATTGAGGACGTTGCAGAGGGGCCCAACGGAACCCTGTGGATGAGTGGACAGGCAGGCTTGTATCGATCTACGGCGGATGGGGACGTTGTTTCCGTTCCGTTGCAGGATGCGCTTGGGAAAGAAAATGCGCAGGTCGTGGTGAATAGCGGGAATGCAATTCAAGGAGTGCGGGTGGCGGTAGATGGGGAGGAATCGGCGTGGATCGGGGTCGGTGAGTCCGTTTGGCGGTATGAAGAGGGGGGATTTCGACGTCCGGAGCGGCTGAATGCGCTTTTGGACGGGACCGTTAATCAACTCCGGGCCACCTCCCATCGTCTCCTAATTACAACGGATTTGGCGATTATTTCTGTGAAGGACGGGGAGACGAAGCGCTACCCCCACGAAGGGGGACACATCAAAGAGATCGTGGTTGCTCCCTCGGGGGACGTATTGATGACGACATTTCGGTCCGGGCTTCTTCGCCTCTCGGATGGGACCTTGGAACGGGTCATGAAGGAGAGGCTTGGGGATCGTCTTCGCGGCCTTGCCCGGGATGAGTATGGCCAGTGGTGGCTAGGTGATGATGGAGCGGGGGGATTGGTTCGGCTCCGCCCCCGGCTGTTTCAGGCGGTTGATGGGGGGATTCCGGGGGGACCGGGAGCAGGAGGCGTGTACACTGGGGGAGACGGAACGATTTGGGCAGGTCTTGGGGATCAGGGCATCTTTCAGTTCACGGATTCGACGCAGACGCAACGGACCTCTACACAGGGACTTTTCGGACGCTATGTCCGTCCCATCGCGGAAGACGAGAATGGAATGTTGTGGGTGGGGACAAATCGTGGCCTCTCTCGGCAGAACGGTTCCCGCTTCGAGAGAGTGGTGGGCCCGAACGGAGAGACGTTTCGCTCGATGAGTGCCCTTGAGCGAGATTCAACAGGGACTCTTTGGATTGCCTCTGACCAGCAGGGACTCTACCGGTATCGCTCGGGGACAATTGAACGGGTTGCGCCCGTCGACACGCTGATTTCGTCGAGGGTTCCGGGGCTCCATCGCGCTCAGGATGGAGCGCTGTGGATTGGAACGCGGGAAGGGGGCGTCATTCGTTTCGAGGAGCCCGATTCGGTTGTCCGGTACGATGGAGACGACGGCGTTCCGTCCAAGACCGTTCGGGACATCTATGAGACGGATGACGGGACGATTTGGATTTCGACGTTGGGCGGTGGCATTGCCCGCTTCGAGGGGGATCACTTCACTCCGGTGGCCCCGGAAGACGGACTTCCTCACCGTACGATTCATCTCATTCGGGAAGCCCCCAACGGCATCTTCTGGATGACGTCCAATGGGGGCGTCTTTCGCGTGCCCCGTGCCCAGTTGGAGGCCGTTGCCGACGGGAAACGAGATCGACTGTACGCTCAAACATTTGATCGGAAGGACGGGATGCCTGCTCGGCAGTGCACCGGGCCCCTCCATCCCGCTTTTGCGAAAGACCAGAACCGTCGGCTGTGGATTCCGACGGTGGATGGACTGGCCGTGGTCGACTCGCGATCCTCGAAGCTCTCTGTACCTGACGCGCTGCCGGTTCGGGTGACGGGAATCCGGGTCGACGGGACGGCCCAGCCCCTCGACTCCTTTCGGTTTGCGGCCTCCACCTACCGGCTCGCCATCGACTTTACGGGCGTTTCGCTCCGGCACGCCGACGACCTGTCCTTCCAGTATCGGCTCGACGGGGGGAGCTGGACGTCAGCCCAGGGGCGCCGGACGGCCGAGTATACGAGCCTCGACGCTGGTCCGCACCGGTTTGAGGTCCGCGCGACGATCGACGGCGAGACGTGGTACACCCTGGCGGCGCCCCTGCGCTTTACCATCGCGCCGCACTTCTACGAGACGTGGTGGTTTCGGCTGTTGGTGGTCCTGAGCCTGATTGGGCTGTATGCCGGGGCCTACCGCTGGCGCACCTACCGGCTGGAAAAGCGGCAGGAGGCCCTGGAGCAGGCGGTCGAGGAGCGGACCCGTGAGCTGGCGGAGGAGAAGGAAAAGACCAGAGAACAGGCCGAGCGGCTCGCGGAGCTGGACGAGGCGAAAAACCGATTTTTTGCCCACATCAGTCACGAGTTTCGCACGCCGCTGTCCTTGATCCTTAGCCCGCTGGAGGAGTCGCTTCGGCGAGGAACGGTCCTCGGAACCGACCAGAAGCGACGCATGGGCAAGAACGCCCGACGCCTGAAGCGCCTAATCGACCAGCTTCTGGACCTGGCCACCCTGGAGGCCGGGCGGATGGAGCTGGACCGGCAGCCGGGTGATCTGGCGTCGGTGGTCGAGCGTTCGGCGGAGGCCTTCCGCTCGAGGGCCGAACA
The DNA here is from genome assembly GCA_964612165.1 of uncultured Salinivenus sp. GTDB lineage: Bacteria > Bacteroidota > Rhodothermia > Rhodothermales > Salinibacteraceae > Salinibacter. The sequence goes on along the minus strand of CAZTDC010000402.1, from coordinate 14 downwards.
GAAGGACATCGCCC
>CAZTDC010000401.1:0-3331 GCA_964612165.1 uncultured Salinivenus sp. | reverse complement strand
GCTTCTGCGCGGTGCCCTCGGCGAACAGTGTGCCGCCGCGCGCCACCACCAGCGCCCTGGCGTCGGCCCCGTCACCGGTGTCCCCCTTCACGACGGTTCCCGGTTCGATGCGGAAGGGCTGTCCCTCGCCGACGGAGACGAGGGCGTCGAGCCCCCAGACGTAGTCGCTCGTCCAGGTCACATCTGTGCCCTGGGTCGGGTGGCAATGCCGGCTTTGCTGATGCCGAAGACGACAGCCGTTTGCCCGTCGACGGTGGTGGTGTCGTAGGGGGCGGTCGGCTGTGCCCGACCGGTCGTCGTCAACGCGAGTGCGGCGAGTAGAAGAATCCAGAAGCGAGCGGAGAAAAAAGGCATGGAGAAGCAGCGGACGGTTGCGGCCAGTGCGGAGGAACCCGTCGTGGCGTCGGGCGTCGCGTCCGACGTTCGCGACGAAGATGAACTTAATTGCTATCGCTCGAAGGTGCTGTAAAAGAGGCGTCCCCGCGGAAATAATAATGTTCAGCCAACGTCCCGATAACGTCCGATTTACACGGATTCGGGCAAATAAAAAAGCCGGACGCCCCGTCGATCGGGGCGCCCGGCGCGCGACGTTGCTTCTTAGACCAAACGGTTGGACCTAGTTCACCGTGTAGCCCTCGGTCGACAGCTTCGTCCAGCCGTTCGTCCAGAGATTGCCACTGGGATCGAACGCGCCGATGTAGCTCACGTCCTGAATCGGCGAGAGATCGACGCCCGGGTAGTCACTCGACCCACCGGCCGAGGTATTCTCGAAGTTGCTCTTCGATTCGAAGCCCGGCAGGTTGCTGGCGTTCGGACGCGGATCGAGTGCGCTGTTGCGTCCACGATCGATGCCGCCCAGCTGCGGGTCCTGGAAGACATTGTCGTTCTCCAGTTGATCGTCCCGCGTATTGCCCTGGGGATTGGTTTCCCCGTTGCCGTCGGCCACGATGGACGTAATGCCATCGCCCGCTCCGAAGTCGAAGAACGCGTTGTTGCGGAGCGTGACGTCGCCCGCTTGCCAGCGCTCGTTGGCCCCATCGTCCGCGTCGATCCGAACGGCCTGGTCCGGGTAGGCGGTGTAGATCGAGTTGTACCACTCGCCCGCGCCGCCGTTGCGGATGCGCAGTGCGAAGTCGTTCCCGCCGTCCGGGGAGGCACCGACGCCCGAGCCGATGAAAGTCGCGTTGGTAACGACTGCATCCGAGAACTCGTCAGCGTTCTCGTCGGTCGTCAGGTCGAACCCGTCGAGCTCACCACCGCGTCCGGCGGCGTCCGCCCCCTGCACGGCGAACCAGAACTGGCCCGTTCCTCGGTATCCAGTGTCCCAGTCAAATGCGTCGTCTCCGCAGTACGCGGCGACGAGATTGTTGCCGTGAACGGTACCGCCGAACCACTCGAAGCCATCGTCGAGATTGGAGAACACCTCTACATACTCAATGGTGGTCTGGCTTCCGACGCCGCCCATCGTGAGGCCATTGATCTCGTCACCCGACACCCCGGAGATTGAGAATCCTCCATGGCGGATAGATACGTACCGCATCGTTCCCGAGTTGTCCGTTGGGTCGTCGCCGCCGAAGAGCGCATTCTCGCTGTCCGGAATGCCTTCAATCTGTACGGACTGCGGCTCACTGATGGGAGCATTGCCGAGCAGAATGACGCCGCCCCAGAGGCCTCGATCCGACGGCCCCAGGTCGCTGTCGTCCCCCAAATCATCCTGCGTGCTGGTGAAGATGATGGGGTTGTCAGCGGTGCCGTCGGCGTTGATCGTGCCGTCGCGGCGCACGATGAGGGCGCTGGCCCCGTCCTCGGTCGAAATCTCGCTCTGCGGGCGCGCTTTGACGACCGTGCCCGGCTCGATCGTGAGCGTTACGCTGGGATTGACGAAGATGAGACCGTCCAGGATGTATGTCTTGTCGGACGTCCACGTCGTATTCCCATCGATATCATTGGTCACGACGATTTGATCCGGGTCGACGGTCTGGGTAAACGTAGTGTCGGCAGACTCTCCCTCGTCGTCCACGACTTCTAGCGAAACGTCGTAGTCCCCTGCCTGGGCGTAGGTGTTTTGGACCTGTACCCCGGTCTCCGTGTCGCCGTCGCCAAACTCCCAGTTGTAGGATTGGATCTCTCCGCCGTCCGGATCGGTCGTCCCGGAGGCGTCGAAGGATACTGTAAACCCATCGACGGTCGACGAGGCGGAAATCTGGGGCGGTCCTTCCTCCCCACCATCGTCCATGTCCGAGTTGTTACTGTCACAACCCGCTAAGACCAGAAGAGGAACGAGAAGAAGTACAGCGAGCCACGATCCCTGTGCTCGAAGAGAATGTGTCATGAGTGCGTTCATCTACCTTTTTGGGTTGAGTGCGAAAGCACGCGTGAAGAGGAGCACGTCATGATTTGATAACATGCCCCAAGAATGCCGAAAGGGACAGCCCCAAACGGGACTGCCCCTTCACGACGACGCCGAGTCGGCACGCCTCCCGCCGACCCGCGGCATAAGTTCGTGTATCTTAGTTGATCTTGTATTTGAAACCGAGAGAGAACGATCGGCCCGTCTCGTTCACTTGATAGGGGCGTTCTTCTCCCCTGAACGTGTACACCTCCTTGTGGGCGCTGTCGAGTAGGTTTTTCGCCTTGAAGCTCACCGACCAGCGGTTGAGAATCTGCTGCGAGAAGGTCACGTCGAGTTGCGGGCGTGGCTGCGTGAATACGTCCGGCGTGCTCCCCGTCGACACGACCGATAGCCGCTCGCCAAACACGTTGTAAAAGATCCCTGCCGAGGTCCCTGTCTCGGGGTTCTGGTACCGCAGATTCAGATTCAGCAGATAGGGAGACTGTCCCTGAAGGTTGCGGGTCGAGGGCTCATCGTTCACCTGTCGAAAGACGAGCGGGCCCCGGAGACAAGTACTTCCGTCCTCGTCGAACTCGAAACAGGGGACTTCAATTTCCGACTCCGTTAACGAAAGACTCCCTCCAAGCTTGAAGTTGCGCAGCGCCGAGGAAAAGAAACCGAGGCGAGTGCGGGCCTCGAACTCAGCTCCGTAGACGGTTGCCTCGTCTACGTTTCGCCACGTGAGCTGGCTTCCCGTATTCGAGCTGCTTCCGATGAACGCCCGCTCGATCGGGTCCTCCATCGTTTTGTAGTAGACGCTCGCGGCAAGAATCTCGCCAGGTCCCGTGAACCACTCCCACCGGAGGTCGAAGTTCGTGATGAGCGTACGGTTGAGATCCGGATTTCCAATGATCACTTCTCCCTGGATGAAATCGAACCCGGGATACGGCGCAATTTCCCGGAACGTCGGGCGAGCGAGGGTCCGCGTTCCGGCAAGTC
>CAZTDC010000400.1:0-3337 GCA_964612165.1 uncultured Salinivenus sp. | reverse complement strand
CAGCTTCGGGATGCGCGGGTTGTTCATGTCGTTGGAGCAGGTGACGAGGCACGGCTGCGGAAGCGCGAGCATCTCGCTTCCCTTGTCTCCCTGCCGTTCCACCACGAGCCCATCGCCGTCAATCTGAATGTCCACGACATTGGCCGCGTAGGGCAGATCGAGCAAAGCAGCCAGCATTGGGCCCGTGAGGCCGGCGTCCGTGTCCTGAGACTGCTTGCCGCAGAAGATGGCATCGGCGTCCGACTCCGCGTAGTAGCCCGCCAGCACGTCGGCGTAGGCGCGGGCGTCGTAGGATTCGGCGGTTTCCGTCGTGAGGTGGACGGCCCGATCCGCCCCCATCGCCAGCGCCTTGCGGATCGTTTCGGTCACGCCCTTCGGCCCCACGGTCACGACCTCAACGTCCCCGTCGTGCTCTTCGGTGAGCACGAGCGCCGCCTCGACCGCCGACGCGTCGTAGGCGTTGAGCGATACCCGGTCGGTATCGAAGGCCAGTTCGCCGTCCTGCACGCTGAAGGGCGCGTCCAGGTCCGGGACCTCTTTGATGCAGACGGAAATGTCCATCGGTAGAAAGCAGGGGGATCGTTCGACAAATGAGTGGTCAGCACGGCCGGCCACTGAGGTGCGCTGAAAGCGCTTCCTAAAATCTGCCGGATAAGTAACGTAATGGTTAAAGTGTGGCTGCGCAACGTCGCCCTCCTTTCCTCCCGATAATGGCCCGCCATTCTCAACGAAGAAGCAGAGAGCTTCCTGTGAAGCACTAATTAAGACAAAATACTCCGCAAACTGAATTGGTGTAGGTGTTTAGATTGATGCCCGGACACATTTCCGAATTACGCGGTCTTGACGAAGGGGGCCGTTCTCCGTGTGCAGCGCTACGGCGCTGAGGACCTTCTTCGTTCTCGTCATTTTGAACGACCTCACCCGGATGTGTATGGTCCGGCTCCGAACATTCGGCCTGTAGTGCGTCCTTTCGGTAGCCGGAGTCGACCACTCGCAAATGGTTGCGTTCGGGAGATAAAACCAGACCACCTCTGTTACGAACTGGCGAATTTGGGACAAATTGAAGGCGGACCGGAACCACAGTCGGCCCGAAAATTATGACCTAGAGGTACGAAATCAACTCAGCGCTACCCTCTTGGCTTATGCTTTCCAAAAGTTGCGAGTACGGACTTCGGGCGTCGTTGTACCTCGCGTCCCTCGACCGCGACGGATATACCTCTATTGGCACCATCAGCGAGGAGTTGGACATTTCCTTCCCGTTCCTCACCAAGATCTTCCAGAAGCTCAACGATGCGGACCTGCTTACCTCCCAGCGCGGGCCGAAGGGCGGCGTGGCCCTGACGAAATCGCCCGACGAGATTGCGCTCTACGACATTGTCGTAGCGATCGACGGCGATGAGCTGTTCGAGGAATGTGTTCTTGGGCTTCCGGAATGCGGGGACGCCGAGCCGTGCCCCCTGCACAACCAGTGGATCGATAAGCGCGACCAGGTCGAGACAATGTTTCGGAGCGCGACCCTGGCCGAACTCCCCGAGGTGCGCCTCGTCGCCCAGAACTGAAACCACAATTTCTTTTTTGCCAAAAAGAAGATAAAATACTCCGATAAACGAATTGGTGTTCGTCCTGAGCTACTGAGTACAACCAACCCTCAACCCAGAACGCTCAACATACCAAACCCAACCATGACACTTTCTCTAGAGACCTCCGTCGCCGACCTCGTCACTGATCGCCCCGCTCGAGCCCGAATTTTTGAATGCCTCGGCATTGACTACTGCTGCGGGGGCGACCACTCCCTGGCCGAAGCAGCCCGCAAGAATGACCTCGACCCAGAAACGGTGGTGCAGATGCTGGATGCGGCCACCGACGCGTCCGCCCCGGTCGACAAGACGGACTGGCGGGAGGTCCCGCTCGGCGACCTCATCGACCACATCGTGGACACGCACCATGCGTATCTGCGCCGTGAACTGCCGCGCCTGGAGGACCTGCTCATGCAGGTGACACAGGCCCACGGCGCGGAGGTGTCCTGGCTCGACCCGGTACTGGAGGTCTTCCAAACGCTCAAGCTTGACCTCGAAACCCACATGGTCAGCGAAGAGGAGCGCGTCTTTCCGTCCATCCGTGCCCTCGAGGCGAGCGAGTCGGCCGACGATGCGGAATTGGACGAGGACGGCGTCGAGAAAATGATCCGCGAGCACGACGATTCCGGCGAGGCCCTCGACCGGCTCCGCGACCTGACTAATGACTATACGCCGCCGGAGAATGCCTGCCCCAAGTTCCGCGCGGCGATGAACGGGCTCCACGAACTGGAGACGGACATGCACCAGCACGTCCACAAGGAAAACAACATTCTCTTCCCCCGCGCCCACTCCCTCGCCTAGGTGCCCCCATGGTGTGGGGAATGGCTCTACGGACGTGCTCAGCGTGCCCCTACGGAAGCGTTCCCAGCGGATAACCATCTTGCTGCAACGCATCGACGTCCAAACTCAGTCTGTGCTCCCATGACGACCGACGTGCCCGTCGATCTCGATCTCATTCGTCGCTACAACCAGCCGGGGCCGCGCTACACCAGCTACCCAACGGCGCCCCACTTCCACGAGGACTACGGCCCGGCGGCCTTCGCCGACGATCTGACGACCGCCTCGACGGATACGCCGCTCTCCCTGTACCTCCACCTGCCGTTTTGCCGGTCGCTCTGCTACTACTGCGGCTGCCACATGACGGTGACGCGGGACCGGGATCGCATCGAGACGTATTTGACGGCGTTAAAGGAGGAAATCGACCTGATGGCCCGCCGCCTAGATACGGAGCGGCCGGTCGTGCAAATCCACTGGGGCGGCGGCACCCCATCGTACCTGACCGCAGATCAGGTCCGTGATCTTGGCACGCACCTTCAGCACCGGTTTTCCATTGCGTCGGATGCCGAGATCAGCCTGGAGGCCGATCCCCGCACCCTTACGAAAGAACGCCTCGCGGCCGCCGCGTCCGTCGGCTTCAACCGGCTCAGCGTCGGGGTGCAGGACGTGAATCGGACGGTGCAGGAAGCCATCAATCGGGTTCAGCCCCTCGAGCAGATCGAAGCGGTCGTCGACTGGGGCCGGCAACTGGACTTCACCGGCATCAACTTCGATCTCGTCTACGGCCTCCCGCACCAGACCCCCGACCGCTTCGAGCAAACCCTGGACGCGACCACCCGGCTCGGTCCGGACCGCATTGCGCTCTACAGCTACGCCCACGTCCCCTCCATCAAGAAGCACCAGCGGGCCATCGACGAAGAGGCCCTGCCCGATCCCGAAGACAAGCTCCGCCTCTTCAAGCGGGGCCTCGAACGCCTCACCGG
>CAZTDC010000399.1:0-3362 GCA_964612165.1 uncultured Salinivenus sp. | reverse complement strand
TCACGATGGAGCTGCACGCCTCGCAGATCCAGGGCTTCTTCGACGTGCCCGTCGACCACCTCTACGGCTCGACGGTCCTCACCGAGCACGTGCGCCAGTTCGACCTGGAGGACTTCGTGGTGCTGGCCCCGGACGTGGGCGGCCTCAAGATGGCCCGCTCCTACGCCCAGCGCCTGGGGGTTGACCTCGCGCTGATCGACAAACGGCGGCCCAGTCAGAACGAAGCCCGCGTGATGAACGTCATCGGCGACGTCGAGGACAAAAACGTCATCATCATCGACGACATCGTGGACACGGCCGGTACGCTCACCCGAGCCGCACGTGCCCTCAAAGACTACGGCGCCCTCCGCATCATGGCCGCCTGCACCCACGGCCTCCTCTCGGGCCCGGCGTACGACCGCATCGAGGACTCTCCCATCGAGCGCCTCATCATCACCGACACCATTCCCCTCAAGCGCCCGTCGGATTGCATCGAGGTCGTCAGCGTCTCGGACCTCTTTGCAAAAGCCATCCGCCACATTTACACCGACCAGTCGGTCTCCACTCTCTTCACCGACTAAGTCTGGATATCTTGGGGCTTCCCCGCCTCCGACCGTTGAGAGTCGAACGGCAACCGTCGCTCTCCGTCTATTTTGCTTGAATCAAGGGGGGCTCCCCGGAACCTGGGGCCGGCTCCGCACCTAGGAAACCTTCTGCATACAGAATTTTCCTGTTTCCGGGAGATGCGTTTCCCGCGTTGTACCTTGCTCTCACTGGACTGAATCGCCCGCCATGGACGCCACCGTCATTGAAGCTCAGCCGCGCGAGACCGGCTCGAAGGCCGCGCGCGACATTCGCGAAAACGACCGAGTTCCGTGCATTCTCTACGGCCCCGAAGTGGAGTCGACCCCGTTGCAGGTGCCGATCGGGGCCATGCACAAGCTCATTTACGGGCGGACGGCTCCGGTGGCAGAGGTCGAATTGGACGGGGAGACGCACAATTGCATCCTGAAGGACTACGAACTGCACCCGATCACCGATCGGCCGTTGCACGCCGACTTCCAGGCCCTGGCAGAGGGGCGAAAGGTTACGCTCACGGTACCCATCCACTTCCAGGGCGTCCCCCTCGGCCAGAAGAATGGGGGCGACACCCAGATGATCGTGCGCGAGCTGGAAATCTCGGTTCTTCCAGAAAACATCCCGTCTCAGATTGACATCGAGATCGAGGACCTGGCGATTGGCGATTCGGTTCACGTCTACGACTTGGACGTGGAATACGACATCAAAATGCCTCCGGCCCAGACGCTCGTCACGGTCGTCGCGCCGCACATCGAGACCGCACCGACGCCTGCGGCCGAGGAAGAAGAGGAAGAGGTTACGCTCGACGACCTCACCGAGGAGGAGAAGGAAGAGCTCTCCGACGAGGAACTCGCCGAACTCGAGGCCGCCGCCGAAGAGGCCGAAGCCGAAGAAGGCGAAGAGCCGGCCGAGGGCGAAGAGCCGGCCGAGGGCGAAGAGCCACCCGCGGAAGGATAGAAAACCCGCGCCCCCGGTGTCTTCACGTTTCGACGATTCTGAAGGGCGGCCTCAACCGGTCGCCCTTCTTTTTTTGCTGATTAGCCCCGTCGCTCCCTATGGCGTCTCCGTCTCGCCTCGTCGTCGGCCTCGGCAACCCCGGCCCGAAATACGAAAATACCCGCCACAACGTCGGCTTCCGCGTCATCGATGCCCTTGCCGACCGGCTGCGCGTCTCGTCGTTCGCCCGTGAACACGACGCAGTGGTTGGATGGGGCCAGTACAAAAATCAGAAGATCGGCCTCGCGAAGCCCGTGACGTTCATGAACCGGAGCGGGAACGCGGTGGCTCCCCTCTGCGAATACAACAACCTCTCGCCGAGCGATTTGCTGATTATTGTCGACGATCTTGATCTACCCGTCGGTACCATTCGCCTTCGCCCCAAAGGCAGCAGTGGGGGGCACAACGGCCTCGAACACGTGGCCCAGCGCCTCGACACCACGGCGTTCCCTCGCCTGCGCATCGGCATCGGCAGCGACTTCGGGGACGGGAAACAAGTCGATTACGTCCTTTCGCCCTTTGCCCCGGATCAACAACAACCCATTCAGGAGGCGATTGAGGACGCGGCTGAAGCCGTGCTCACGACGGTCCGCGAAGACCTCTCGTCCGCGATGACGCGGTTTAACTGACGGAGACAGCAATCACGACCGGAAAGTGAATTTGCGTACCGGGGGCTCTGATGTCGTGGCTTGTTCGATTGGATGATCATCTCTCGTATTGAGTCATCACCTCCTGTGTACTTGAGAGAGCCGGGACGTGTCGCTCGATTCTGAAAGAGAGCCTTTGCCTATGTCAGAGCCACCCGCGCCGTGGGTCGTCTGCAAGTTTGGGGGCACGAGCGTGTCGAGTCGGGCGCGCTGGGAGACGATTGCCGAAATCGTGCGCACGCACCAGACCGAGGGACGCCACCCGTTTCTCGTCTGCTCGGCCCTGCAAGGCATTTCCGACCAACTGGAGGCCCTGCTAAAGGCAGCCCCGAACGGCAATCCCCAACCGACCCTCAACGCCATCCGTGATCGCCACCGCGCCCTGGCGGGCGATCTCGGCGTGAACGCGCAGGGGGTTCTTGACGATGGCTTCGATCGGCTGGAGACGCTGGTGTCGGAGATCGTGGAGGGAGACGGGCCGTCGCCCCAACAGCGAGCGGCTGTTCTTGCCTCTGGCGAACTGCTGTCCACTCGCCTCGGCGTGGCGTACCTGTCGGCCCAGGGCCTGCCGGTGGAGTGGCTCGACGCCCGCGAGTTTTTGCGGGCCGACGAGGACCCCTACGTGCCCCCCCGGCGCCAGTACCTGGCCGCAAACTGCACGTCGCATCCCGATCCGGTCCTCCAGTCGCATCTCGCAGACGCCCCCGATACGATCTACCTCACCCAGGGCTTCATCGCGAGCAATGCCCTCGGCGAAACGGTGCTGCTGGGCCGGGGCGGCTCGGACACCTCGGCGGCCCACTTCGCGGCGAAGCTAGAGGCGGAGCGACTCGAGATCTGGACGGACGTGCCGGGCCTCTTCACGGCCAACCCCCGCGAGATTCCGTCGGCCCGGCTGCTGCGTCGCCTCGGCTACGACGAGGCGCAGGAGATCGCCACGATGGGCGGAAAGGTGCTGCACCCCCGCTGCATCGGCCCTGTGAAGCGCCAACAGATCTCGCTCCACGTGCGCAGCACGGAGGCCCCGACCCTGGACGGCACGGTGATCGCCGACGACCGGCCCGACGTCGGCCCCCAGCTCAAAGCCATCTCCGCCAAGGCCGACGTCACGGCCGTGAGCATGGACACGCTGGGCATGTGGCAGGAGGTGGGCTTCCTGGC
>CAZTDC010000398.1:0-3362 GCA_964612165.1 uncultured Salinivenus sp. | reverse complement strand
GCCTCCACAACCACTCCACGTACAGCGACGGCTCGCACTCGCTCCGCACGATGGCAGAGGCCGCCCGCTCGATGGGCTTTTCCTACTTCGGCATTTGTGATCATAGCCAGTCTCTTCAAATCGCCAGTGGCCTTTCTCCGGAGCAAGTACACAAGCAACGCGACGAAGTCCACGCGCTCAACGACGACTTTTCGGAGGACTTTCGCGTCTTCCACGGCATTGAGAGCGACGTACGTCGGAACGGGTCTCTCGACTACGACGACGATCTGCTCGCCCGTTTCGATTTCGTGGTGGCCAGCGTCCACACCGGCTTTAGCATGACAGAAGACGAAGCCACCGAGCGGGTGCTGCGAGCCGTTCGCAACCCGCATACCCGCATTCTGGGGCACCCCACCGGGCGCCTACTGCTGGTCCGGGAGGGCTATCCGCTCGACCACGCCCGTGTCATTGAGGCCTGCGCCGAACACGGCGTGGCCATCGAGTTAAACGCGAATCCCTATCGCCTCGACCTCGACTGGCGCTGGGTGGACCGGGCCATCGAGCAGGACGTGCTCATTTCCATCAATCCCGACGCACATGCTACCGGGGAGCTGGAGTACGTGCGATGGGGCGTTGCGGTGGGACGTAAGGGCGGCCTCACTGCTGAGCACTGCTTGAACGCCAGGTCCCTGGCAGACTTTACCAACTGGATAGACGAGGGGCCCGCCTCCGCGTAACGACTGCTTCGTTGCTCCCTTTCCCTCCTTCGCCCGTCTCGTGTCGCGGACCACTCGCATCGGCCTCGTCTCGCTGCTGGTCGTGCTCGCCGGGGGCGGACTGTGGTGGCTTCTCGCCCCTGAGGTTCCCTATCCGGCCCGGGCGTCCGTGGACGGCCTCACGGCCCCCACCACAATTCGCTGGACGGACGAAGGTCTCGCTGCGATTGAAGCCCGCGACTCGCTCGACGCCCTCGCGGCGCTCGGGTACGTCCACGGACACTCACGCGGCTGGACGGTGGCGCTGTGGCGTCAGACGGCTCGCGGCCGATTGAGTCGATGGTTTGGAACGGGGGTCGCTCCCCTGGATCGACACACGCGCCGTCTGGGGCTGGCCTACCAGGCACAGGCCGCCTATGAGCAGCTCTCCCCCTCTGCCAAACGACGCTTGAAGGCGTACAGCCGCGGTCTCAACGCCGCCCTCCAGTCCCCTCGCGTCCGGCAGCAGGATCCCTTCGTGCTGCTCGACGTGCAGCCTGGGGCCTGGAAGCCCTGGCACACGCTTGCCGTCGAACGCCTGCTGGCGTGGCTCGCGATTCCGCCGCTTGACCTCCCAGCGGATCCACCGTCGGCCCTCACTGAGTTTCGTGAGACAAACCAGCAGCTTCGGCGCTGGCTGCACCTCCACGGGTGGAGCCGAAGCGTGTCCTGGGCCGTGCGTTCCCAAGCGCCTGTTGACTCTTCTCAGACCGCTCTTTTTCAACGTCACGTCCTGGGGGCCTCCGCCCTCCCGATCATGAAAGAAATCATGTTCAATCGGCCCGACGGCTCTCGTCTGACGGGAGCAACGCTTCCGGGCGTCCCCTTCTTTGTTACCGGCACACGGGGGAAGCACGCGTGGACCTCTCTCCTCCGAAGCGCGGCGCGCATTACACAGACCCCTTTCGATTCGTCCAAGCTGACCCAGCGGTACGAACGCCTCGAGCCCTCCAACGGCGACGAGCAGCTCGTGCGCGTTCGACGGCTGGGCGACGCTCTCTTCCTCGACACGGATACAACCGCAGCTACCATCCCTGACAGCACCGACGGTCAGTTAGAGCGGTCAGACACCACTCGCTCTGCCCTCGAAAGAACCGCCTGGGTACTCCGCTGGCCCGGCTTCACTGCAAAGAGTGATCTCTCGGCCTGGCTCCAGCGGGCCGGGCTCTCCTCCGCTCACCCCGGCACCACCTCCTTTACATTGTTCAAGGCCGACGGGCTGCGCGTCTCTCCATCGGAAAACTGGAGTGTGACCGGCACCCCCTCTGTTCTCGTTCGAGACAGTGCCAACCGTCGGCTTCTCATCGGCCACTCCGACTGGATTCGGGAGCAGGCCCGTGTCCTGCGGGCGTATCACCGTCCCGGCACACCGCTAGAACCCGGACGCTGGAGCGCTAGCGATTCGAGCACCTGGGCCGCTCGGCTCATGCCAACCCTCCAGCCTGCCCTGGATCGCCTGTCCCGAACGCATCCCGAGTTCCAGAATGTGACGACCTATCTTCGAAACTGGGACCATGTCTACGACGCATCGAGCATCGGGGCCACTCTCTTCGATCAGTGGATGCGCGCCTACCGAAGCGAAATCGGACGCGTCCCCACGATCGCGGACACCAGCGTTTACTTTGCGACGTACCGTCAGCACCGGGCGCTTTTACAGGCACTGGACACACTGCAAAGCCGCTTTGGGCCCGACGTGCGCCAGTGGCGGTGGGAGCGCGCCGTATCGGACCGACGCCACTTTCCCGTATGGGCGGCCGATTCGCTGGTCGCGGCCAACCTCCAAGACCTGCGCACGACCCAGTATGCCCCCCTCGAGCGGAGGGGACGAGGGCACGCCTCGGCTCTTTCCGGCGGGCCCTCGCTGGTCGATCCGGTCGCAACTGCTGGCTCACCCACCGCATGGGAGGGGTGGACGCGCCCCACCGACAGCACGCTCGTCGTCCGACGCCATCGATACGATCCCGCAGCTGTCTTCGCTCGGTCGCGCATCCGACGCACTCGCCCCTCGCCCATCCGCCTTTCGCCCGACAGTGCGGCCTACACGACGATGCTCGTGCCGAGCAGTGAATAAACGCTTGTCGCTTTGTCGCAACAACGCAACCGGAGCGAGATCTATCGAACCTGCTCGCGGATCTGCTCCGGCACGCTCGGGTCGCGGAGCGTGGTTGTGTCGCCCAGGTCTTTTCCGTTTGAGATGTTTTCGAGGAGGCGGCGCATAATCTTGCCCGAGCGGGTCTTCGGAAGGTCCTCCACAAAGATCACATTTTTCGGTCGAGCAAAGGGACCAATCTCCTCCTCGACGGCGCCGACGATGTCCTGACGCACCTCTTCGGACGGCTCCACGCCCTCCCGCAGGATGACGTAGACGTCCGGCACGTGCCCCTTCGCCTCGTCTTGCCGGGCTGCAACCGCCGCCTCGGCCACCGCCCCCACCTTGGCCACCGCCGATTCGAGCTCCATCGTGCCCAGTCGGTGCCCCGCTACATTCATCACGTCATCAAGACGGCCAAGCACTCGGAAATACCCGTCTTCCTCGTGGATGGCCCCGTCGCCCGCCTCGTAGATCCAGTCGCGCCAGTCGTCGGAGTTGACGTCCGAGAAGCGGCGCCAGTACTCGTTGATGAACCG